>NZ_DAWCVJ010000003.1:0-81657 GCF_052358865.1 Faecalibacterium sp. | reverse complement strand
AACTTTTTAATGCAACAGCAACAGCGTTGAATTGCATATCGCAAATATGCTGTTTAAATGTCGCACTAATTTCTTGACTTGCGATAAACAGGCAGACTGCGCAGACGGGAGGGTTCTGCCATGACACGATGCACAAACCGCCGCACTGCCATCCTTACACTCATTCTGGGCCTTACACTCCTGCTTTGCGGCTGTCAGGTCGGCGGCGGGGTGTTCGTCCTGCCGGACATTTCCACAAAAGACAGCACGCAGGGCAAAACTCAGCTTCTCGCCGCCCTGAATAAACATTATTACACCCACTTTGACAACAGCGATTCCAGCCACTTTATCTATGGCAATGACTCCGCCGCCGAGGCTGTCCTTGCCTATCTTCAAAAAGTCTGCGCCGACGACGCCAGCAAGGTGGCCTCGCTCCTTTCCGACAGTACGGGTGATACCAGCCCGGTGCATTGCGCCGACGGCTTGCTGGCCAGCTATCCTTCCCTGTCCGCAAGGCCGTGCAAGGTCAGCTACGCCGCGCTGGACTCCGACTTATCGGATGATGCCCTTCTCTCATCCGCTGCCCAGACGCTGCTCAAAAATCGGAAATTCCTCGTCCTGCCTGATATTTCTTCCAATATCGATTGCTGTCAGGTCAGTTTTGCCGTCGGCACCATCGGCGGACAGACCTTCGTGATCGCCGTCTTTACTTCCTGATAAAAACAAAAAGCCAGCCGCAATTTTCCGTCCTGCGGCTGGCTTCATCTTTTACCTGCTCAAGCGGGCATTTTCTCCGGTTGTTATAAAATGTCATCGCGCCTCACAGCGTGAACTGCACCGCGCAGAACGCGGCATAGATGCAGAGCAGCGCCACGCCCTGCACGCGGGAGAGTCTGCCGCGCACCAGCGCCGGGATGGTCAGCAGGATCATCACCAGCAGCATCACGGGCAGTTCGAGCACGAGGCTCGAGTTGATGCCGAACAGAGTCGCGCTCTGTGGAATATCAAACGGTGCCAGCGCCACCGACACGCC
This sequence comes from Faecalibacterium sp., assembly GCF_052358865.1. Taxonomy (NCBI): domain Bacteria; kingdom Bacillati; phylum Bacillota; class Clostridia; order Eubacteriales; family Oscillospiraceae; genus Faecalibacterium; species Faecalibacterium sp. Next base: position 80,645 of record NZ_DAWCVJ010000003.1, on the reverse strand, counting down.
GCTGACCAGCACGAGATTGAAGACGTTCGCGCCCACGACGTTGCCCAGCGAGAGATCGCTGTGGCCCTTCATCAGCGAGGTGATGGCCGTGACCAGCTCGGGCAGCGAAGTGCCCAGCGCCACGAAGGTGAGCGCGATGACGGATTCGGGCACGCCCAGCGCCTGTGCAATGATGGTGCCGTTGTCCACCAGCAGGTTCGCACCCAGCGCGATGAGGGTCGCGCCCACCACCAGCCGCAGAACGATCCGCCCAAGGCTCATCAGCTCTTCTTCGTGCTCCGGCTCTGCCGGGGCACTTTTCATCTGCCAGACATTCGCCACCATATAGGCCGCGAACATTGCCAGCATCAGCAGACCCAAAGGCCGGGTGAAGCGACCCATCCCGTAAGCGGCGAAGCAGTAGACGGCCGCCGCCGCAAAGAAAAAGGCCACTGGCACCCGCAGGGTCTTGGGGTCCACCTTGGCGGGCCGCACGGCCACCGTGATGGCCGCGATGAGGGCCGCATTGCAGATGACCGAGCCGATGGCGTTGCCGTAGGCGATCTCGCCATGGCCGGACACGGCTGAGATGGTGGACACCATCACCTCAGGCAGGGTGGTGCCGATGGACACCACCGTTGCGCCGATAAGCAGCTCCGGCAGGTGGAACCGGCGGGCCAGCGCCGATGCGCCGTCCACGAACCAGTCGCCGCCCTTGATGAGGCAGAGCAGACCCAGAACGAACAGAATGCCGGGGATTATCATAGTACTCCTCCAAAACCGGGCGCAGCGTGCGCCGTATCCCATAACGCATATTCATCGGCCCGCACTTTCCGGGCCGTATTTTTATATGATACCAGATTTACCCCCGGAATACAACGTCCCACCACAAAACATTTTGCAGCGCTATTATATATAAGGTAGCCGGAGCGCAAAAAAGCTCCCCCGGAGGGGAGCTGAACGGTCTTATTTGCACCATTTGGCAAATTCTTCATCCGTACACTTGACGTAATGGCTGCCCTCCACATGGTGGCTGGTGCCCTTGGAATAGTCGATGCCGGAGGTGGCGTAGTCGTAGGTCTCGGCCACCCGGCGCTTCTCCACCACCGGGTTCGGCAGCGGGATGGCCGACAACAGGCTGCGGGTATAGGGGTGGATGGGATTTGCAAAGATCTCCTCCGTTGTGCCCGTTTCCAGCAGGTGGCCCAGATGGAGCACGCCGATGCGGTCGGAGATGTACTTAACCATCGACAGGTCGTGGGCGATGAACAGATAGGCCGTGCCCGTCTCCTGCTGGATGTCCTTCATCAGGTTGACGACCTGCGCCTGAATCGACACGTCCAGCGCCGAGATGCACTCGTCGGCGATGATGAGCTTCGGGTTCATGATGAGGGCGCGGGCAATGCCGACGCGCTGACGCTGGCCGCCGGAGAACTGGTGGGGGTAGCGCTCGGCGTGTTCCGGTGCAAGGCCCACCTTCGCCAGAATCTTCTCCACCTTCTCGCGGCGCTCGGCCTGCGTCTTGTACATATGGTGGATGTCCAGACCCTCGCCGATGATGTCCTCCACCTTCTTGCGGGGGTTCAGGGATGCCATCGGGTCCTGGAAGATCATCTGCATCTGGGTGCGCAGGGTGTTGTTCTGGGCGTGGCTCAGATGGCCGCTGATGTCCTGCCCGTCGAATGTGATCCTGCCTGCGGTGGGGTCATACAGCCGGATGATGCTCCGGCCGATGGTGGATTTGCCCGAGCCGGACTCGCCCACCAAACCATAGGTCTCGCCGGGATAGATCTCAAAGCTGACATCGTCCACGGCCTTGACCGTGAAGTTTTTGTTCACCTTGAAATACTGCTTCAGCCCCTCGACCTTCAGCAGAGGGGTAGCGCTTTGTGCTGCCATTTACTCCGCCTCCTCGATCTTTTTTGCTTCTGCGCGCATCCGGGCCACACGTTCCTTCAGCTCCGGTGGCATCTCCACCTTGGGGGCACGGGGGTCCAGCAGCCAAGTCGCTGCAAAGTGGGTGTCGCTGATCTTGAACATGGGCGGGTCGATCTCGTCGTCGATCTTCAGCGCGTACTTGTTGCGGGGTGCAAAGGCGTCGCCGGCCTTTTCGTGCAGCAGGTTCGGCGGTGAACCGGGGATGGTGTAGAGCCGCTCGTCAGCCGTGTCAAGGTCGGGCATGGCCGACAGCAGGCCCCATGTGTAGGGGTGGCGGGGGTCGTAGAAGATCTCATCAATGGTGCCGGTCTCGACGATCTTGCCCGCATACATGACATCGACATAGTCGGCCACCTTTGCCACGACGCCGAGGTCGTGGGTGATGTAGATGACCGAGATGCCGCGCTCCTTCTGGATGCTGCGGATAAGCTCCAAAATCTTCGCCTGAATGGTCACATCCAGTGCGGTGGTCGGCTCGTCGCAGATGAGCAGGTCGGGGTCGCAGGACAGCGCGATGGCAATGACCACGCGCTGCCGCATACCGCCGGACAGCTGGTGGGGGTAGCTCTTCATCCGCTTTTCGGCGTCGGTGATGCCCACCTCTTCCAGCAGCTCGAGGGCCTTCTTATAGGCCTCGGCCTTGGGCATCTTGAAGTGCCAGAGCATCCCCTCCATGATCTGCTTGCCGATGGTCATGGTGGGGTCAAGGCTGGTCATGGGGTCCTGAAAGACCATGGCGATCCGCTTGCCGTTGATGTGGCGGCGGATCCACTTCTTGTCCTTCTGCAGCAGATCGACCGTCTCCGGGCTGCCGTCGGCGTGGTGGTAGCTGAACTGGATGCTGCCGCTGTTCACCTTGGCGTTCTGGGCGAGGATGCCCATAGCCGCCTTCATGGTGACGGACTTGCCGGAGCCGGACTCGCCCACCAGCGCCACCGTCTCGCCCTTGTAGAGGTCGATGTTCACGCCCCGGATGGCATGGACGGGGCCGGCGGTGGTCTTAAAGGTAATATCAAGGTCTCGCACCGACAAGACCTGTTCTCTTTTTGCATCAGGCATGCTGTGCGCCTCCTTACATACTCTTCATCTTGGGGTCAAGTGCCTCGCGCAGGCCGTCGGCCAGCAGGTTGAAGCTGAGCATCAGCAGGCTCATGACCACGATGGGTGGGATGATCTGATAGGGGTGGGTGGTGAAGCTGTTGTACAGCTCACTGATGAGGGAACCCAGCGAGCACTGGGGCACCGGGATGCCCAGACCCACAAAGGAGAGGAAGGCCTCAGTAAAGATGGCCGTCGGGATGCTGAACATGACCTGCGTGATGATGGGTCCGATGATGTTGGGCAGCACTTCCTTGAAGATGATGAAGAAGCTGCCTGCGCCCAGCGTGCGGGAGGCCAGAACGAACTCCTGATCCTTCAGCTTGAGCATCTCAGCGCGGGCGATCCGGCTCATGCCCACCCACTCGGTGAGCATCAGGGCAAAGATGATGGTCACCATGCCGGGCTGCAGCACCAGAAGCAGCAGCGTGACGATGACCAGACGGGGGATGCCGTTGGCGATCTCGAGGAAGCGCTGCATCAGCATATCCACCTTGCCGCCGAAATAGCCCGAAACAAGGCCGTAGCTCATGCCGATGACCATGTCAATGACCGCAGCGGCCACGGCGATGATGAGGGAGACGCGGGCACCTTCCCAAGTACGGGTCCAGATGTCGCGGCCGTACAAATCGCTTCCGAACCAGTAGTAGACGTCATCCTTGCCTTTTTCGACATAGTTGTTGACGATCTTCGTGCCGGTGGTGGTGCTCATCTTCTCGCTGCCGTCCAGAATGCCGAACTGCTCGATGCCGGGCACGCGGGGCGCGAAGTTTTTCTGGCTCAGATCCTGGCCGGAGTAGGTGTAGTCATTCATGCCCGGGCCAAAGATGGCCAGCAGCAGGATGATGAAGATCATGATCAGGCCCAGCACAGCGCTCTTCTTGCGGAAGAAGCGGATGCGGACATCTTTCCAGAAGCTCTGGGCCGCAAAGTTGGTATCCACCGCGATCTCGGCGGCGTTATCTTTCCGGGCAAACTCTTCGGCGGTGAAGCTGTGCTCCGGGTATAGCTCCTGCACGGCCTGCGTGATGGCTGCGGCGGTGCTTTCGCCGCCCAGTCGGATCGCTTTTTCTGCCATATCAGTCGTCCCCCTTTGCCAGACGGATGCGCGGGTCGATGATGCCGTACAGCAAATCAACGACCAGCATGATGCCAATGTACATGGCGCTGTAGATGAAGCTCAGACCAATGACCACGTTGTAATCGTTGGACTGGATGGCCGTCACCAACAGGCTGCCCACGCCGGGGATGGCAAAGATCTTCTCGACCACCAGCGAGCCGGTCATCAGGTCCACAATGAGGGGCGCCAGCACGGTGATGATGGGGATGAGGGCGTTGCGCAGGGCGTGGCGGAAGATGAGCGCCGGGCCAGAGATGCCCTTGCTCTCGGCCAGCAGCATATAGTCGGAGTCCAGCACCTCGATCATCTCGCTTCGGGTAAAGCGAGCGATGGAGGCCATCGTGAACATGGACAACGACACGCTGGGCAGAACGCTGGAACCAAAGATGTCCTTGGCTGAGAACAGCATCGGGAACCAGCGGAGCCGGAAGCCGAAGGTGTAGCTCAGGGCCAGTGCGAAGACGTAGGACGGCACCGACACGCCGATGACCGAGATGATGGTGGCGATGGTGTCAAAGATGGTGTCCCTCTTGAGGGCGGCGATGATGCCCAGTACGAGGCCCACCAGAGCGCCCAGCGTGACCGCCATGCCGCCGATCTGGATGGAGATGGGCAGACGGGACTGGATGAGCTGGGAGATGGGCGTGTTCTTCGAAATGTTGTAGCTCACGCCGAAGTCGCCCCGAAGCATATTGCCCACATAGCGGAAGAACTGGACATAGATCGGCTGGTCAAGGCCGTATTTTGCGTAGAGCGCAGCTCTCATATCGGCTGTCAGCTTTTCGTCGTTGAACGGCGAGCCGGGCATCAGCTGCATCAGGATGAACAGCACCAGCAGGATGGCCAGCAGCGTAAACAGCGAGGTGAGGACACGCTTGAGCGTATATTTTTTCACGTCAGGTGAACCTCCTTTTGTGGCCGCAGCGGCGGTCAGTCGTGCGCCCGCTGCGGACAGGTACAATGCCAAAAAGGCGCACAGTGGCTTTTGCGGGCCACTGTGCGGCCTTGGTTCAGCGATTCTTATTTAAGCGTTCTTCACAGTGCGCTTGTACACGCGGTTCAGTGCCACAGGGTGGAACTCTACGCCGGTAACAGCAGAAGAGACCATCTCGGCGTTGCACTGGCCGTACAGCGGGAAGATGACGGCCTGCTCCAGAACGATGGCTTCTGCATCGTACAGAGCGGCCCAGCGGCCCTCGGGGTCGGTGCAGAGGTCGCCGGTGGTGCACTCCTCAATGATGGAGTCATACTCGGCGTCGCTCCACAGACCGTAGTTGTTGGAGTTGCCAGTGACCCACATACCCAGATAGGTCATGGGGTCGGCGTAGTCGGGACCCCAGCGGGTCAGGCCCAGCTGGAAGTTGCCGTCCTGCATATCCTGCACGCGCTGCTTCTTCGGCTCGACGGTCAGGTTCACCGTCAGGCCGGGCAGAGTGGTCTCCAGCTGCTCCTTGACGACCTGTGCCACCTTCTGAGGTGCATCGTCGGCGTCAACGACCATATCGAAGGAGAAGCTGTCCTTGCCCAGCTCGCTCTTTGCAGTCTCGTAGTACTCAGCAGCCTTGGCTGCATCGAATGCGCAGTAATCCGCATACTTGGTCTGGTCAGCGCTGAAGTCGCTGCCGTCCGGGCCGGTTGCGAACTGAGGAGGAACGGCGGTGTAGCAGGGGGCGGAGCCATCCTTCAGGACGTCGCCGGTGATGGCGTCGCGGTCCAGAGCGAAGGTGAGAGCCTTGCGCAGATTCTCGTTTGCCAGCTCAGGCACACTGTTGATGTTGGGGCTGATGTACCACAGATAGCCAGCACCCACACTGATGAACTCGGGATCGTCCTTGACCTGATCGACCTGCTCACCATTCAGCAGGGTAATGTCCAGAGTACCGGTCTGATAGCTCATCAGAGCCTGCTGGCTGTCCTTGATGACCTGATAGGACAGGCCATCCAGCGCGATGCTGTCGGCATCGTAATAGTCGGTGTTCTTGACCATCTCGAATGCGGTCGCAGCGGGCTGATAGTCGGTCAGGATGAAAGCACCGTTGGACAGCACCGTGTCGGGGCTGGTACCGAAGGTGTCCGCGCAGGTGTTGAAGAAGGCCTCGTTGACCGGGTAGAAGGTGGGGAAGTACATCAGGCTCAGGAAGTAGCTGACCGGGACGTTCAGCTGGACTTTGAGGGTCTTGTCATCCACAGCGGTCACGCCCAGATCGGTGACGGGCTTTTCTCCTGCAATGATCTCGGCAGCGTTGACCACCTGACCGATGTCAGACAGCATATAGGAATACTCGGAAGCGTTGGCAGGGTCAACCGCCCGCTGCCAGCCGAACACAAAGTCGGCTGCGGTGACGGCGTCGCCGTTGGACCACTTGGCATCGCGCAGGTGGAAGGTATAGGTCTTGCCGTCCTCGCTGATGTCGTAGCTCTCGGCAATGGCCGGGACCGCTGCGCCGTCGGTATCCATCTGCATCAGACCGTCGGTGTAGTCTGCGATGACCTCAAAAGAGGTGCCGTCGGTGGCGATCTGCGGGTCCAGAGACTGGACTTCGGTCTCCAGCATAATGTTCATGGTGCCGCCTGCGGCAGTGCCAGCTGCGCTGGAAGCACCGGTGGAGGCAGCCGTGGAAGCTGCCGTAGAGCTGGAGCCGCCGCAGGCCGTCAGGGCCAGAGCTGCTGCGGACACGCCTGCTGCTGCCAGAAAGCTGCGGCGCGAAATACGACGATCGAATCTCATAATATCTTTTCCCCTCTCTAACACCGCTTTAATCCATTAAAGCGACTGTTTCAAAAAAATGCACAAGGTGTTCCGCTCCCCCTCTGGAGCCTTTCGCACACCCTTGTGCCTTGGCCGCATTATACCGCGTCTTCCGCCGAAAGAAAAGGTTTTTTTCCAAATTTACATCTCCCAAAGGACGATTTCTGTGGTTTGACCAACAATATACCGAAATTTCGATTTGAATTTTGTATAGTTTTCCTCTTGAACTGTACTCACTCAGAGCACAGTTCAGATGAAACGAGTGTCATCTGTCCTCCTATCATGCACACTACGGTCGTTCCTCTTTCTTTTGTAAAGAAAACCGCCCGCCGCACTTTTTGGTGCGGCGGGCGGCCCAGACTTTATTTTATCGCAATTTTCAAAAATAGTGCCTATCAAAACGGCCGCTTTGCGATATGCAGTTTGCGGATGTTGCTTGTGCATTAAAAACGCAAACTGCTATATTTGGAAAATGCTCAGACTGCCTCAGCGGCAGGCACTTCGGCCTCGCCATTGTACACAGCCTCATCCAGCTGACCTTCGGTGGCGGCCACAAGAGTGGTAGCGGCAGCCGCGCCGACGACGTTGGTGGCGGTACGCGCCATATCAACGATGCTGGAAATGGGGGAAAGCAGGATGATGGCTTCCACCGGCAGACCGGCGGCGGCAAAGAGGGCCGTGGCGGTGATGGTGGCCGTGCCGGGCACGCCGACGGTGCCGATGGAGACGACCACAGCCAGCACGACAAGGAAAGCGTACTGCACCGGGGTGTATTCAATGCCCAGCAGATGGATGGTGAAGACCGCCAGCAGGGTGGGCCAGATGCCGGCGCAGCCCGGCATACCGAGGTTTGCGCCCAGACTTGCGCCAAAGGCGGCGACACCCTCATTGACGCCCAGCTTCTTGGTCAGCTGGTTGACGGTGACAGGGATGGTGCCCACGCTGCTCTGAGAGGTAAAGGCCACGGTAGCTGCGGGCCAGATGCCCTTGAAGAAGCGGACCGGGTCCAGCTTGCCGACCAGCTTGACGAGTGCGCCTTCCACCACGAAGAGCTGGATCGCGCAGAGGATATAGGCCAGCACCAGAACACTCAGCAGCGGGATGAGGTCAGCCGGAGAAGAGCGGCTGACGGCGCGGGCGATGAGGGACAGGACGGCATAGGGGGTAAAGGAGATGACGTAGCTGACCACACGGCCCATCACAAGGTCGCCGGCGTCGATGAACTTCTTGAAGGGGGCGACCTCCTCGGGCTTCTTGACCACCAGCTTGTTGTAGCTGATGGCCACCAGAATGGAAAAGACCACGATGGGCACCACCTCGCCGTTGGCCCAGTGCGAAGCGAGGTTCTGGGGAAAGAGGCTGATGACGGTGTCCACGAAGGTGGGCACTTCCTTGGCGGTGTAGTCGGTGGCCAGCTCATATTGGACGCCGTGGCCGATGTTGGTGGCCACCCCGGCGACCAGAGTGATGAGGCTGGCGAAGAAGGTGTTCAGGACGAGGAAGAAAACGGTCTTGAGGCCGATGTTTTTCAGACGAACGGAGTTGCCCAGATTGGTGATGCTGGAAATGATGCTGAAGATCAGCAGCGGGATGACCACTGCCGAGACGACGTGGGCATAGACCGTGCCCACAGCGGCCACATAGACGTGATGCCCCTTGAACGCGAGGCCCACGATGAGTCCGAGGCCCACCGCCAGAATGGTGCGCACGCCGAAGTCAACGTGCTTTTTCTTGTGCAGATAATACAGCAGGGCAAAAAATACAGCAGTCAGGGCCAGTGCGGCCAGATCCAAAATTTCTACAGACATAAAACGGATGCTCCTTTATTTTCTGAGTGTGATGTCGTTTTTGTCTGTCAACACATTCGCTCTCTCATGATGTTCCTCCCATTTGGCACAAACCTACTTTGTATGTATGTTTGTTCGGTTGCTGTGGAGTATACTACATCCCGTTCCGGTTGTCAAGCAAATTATGAAAAAACTTTGAATTTCACGATAAAGCGGCGTTCTTCCTTTGCAGCTCTTTCCTCTGCCCGCTTGACTTTTTCGCTCTGGCTGCATATAATAGAGGCGCAAATGAGAATGACAGTCGCCATTCATATCACCAAATAAGCAACAAGAAACCCCTGCGGTACTGTGAATACCGAAGGGGTTTCCTGCTGCCTAGGGGTTAGTGCTTGCCAGCCTTGAACGGTTCGTCAAGCCGCTTGCAGATGCAAGCGACAGCGAAGCAGACGCTGGGTGCCGCAACCCGGGTTCTATTATGAGTAGTGCCGTAACAAACAACAAACCCTGCCGATATACAAAAAGAGCCGCCGTGCACACGCACAGCGGCTCTTGTAGTTTTTCGTTCTTTTACTTTGCGTACTCGACAGCACGGCTCTCGCGGATGACATTGACCTTGATCTGGCCGGGATAATCCAGCGTATCTTCGATCTTCTTTGCGATAGAGCGGGCCAGCAGGATGACCTGATCGTCGCTGATGACGTCGGGCTTGACCATGATGCGGACCTCGCGGCCGGCCTGCACGGCAAACGCCTGCTCGACGCCCTCGAAGCTGGAGGAGATCTCCTCCAGATTCTCCAGACGCTTCACATAGCTCTCGACGTTCTCGCGGCGGGCACCCGGGCGGGCGGCGCTGATGGCGTCACAGGCCTGAATGATGAAGGCCAGCGGCGTCTTCGGCTCCACATCGCCATGGTGGGCCTCGATGGCATGGATGACCTGGGTGTTTTCCTTGTACTTGCGGCAGATGTCCACGCCGATCTGGACGTGGCTGCCCTCGATCTCGTGGTCGAGCGCCTTGCCAATGTCATGCAGCAGACCGGCACGGCGGGCCAGCGTGACATTCACGCCCATCTCGCCTGCCAGCAGACCGGCCAGCCATGCCACCTCCATGCTGTGAGTCAGCGCATTCTGACCAAAGCTGGTGCGGTACTTCAGGCGGCCAATGAGCTTGATGAGGTCGGGGTGCAGGCCATGGATGCCCAGCTCCATGACAGCGCGCTCGCCCTCCCGCTTCATCTGCAGCTCGAGGTCGTGGCGGCACTTTTCCACCGTCTCCTCGATGCGGGCAGGATGGATGCGGCCATCGCCGATGAGGCGTTCCAGCGTCATGCGGGCCACCTCACGGCGGGTCTGGTCGAAGGAGGACAGGGTAATGGCCTCCGGGGTATCGTCGATGATGAGGTCAACGCCGGTGGCGGTCTCAAGGGCGCGGATGTTGCGGCCCTCGCGGCCGATGATGCGGCCCTTCATCTCGTCGCTGGGCAGCGGGACGACGCTGACGGTCGTTTCGCTGCAGTGGTCAGCAGCGCAGCGGCTGATGGCCTGACCGATGAGGTTGCGGGCGATGCCGTCGCAGTTCTCCTTCAGGTCGGTCTCGTAGGCAGCGACGCGGATGGCCTTCTCGTGGGTCAGCTCCTCGTCCACCTTGTGCAGCAGCACCTCGCGGGCGTCCTCCTGACTCAGGCCGGCCAGCGTCTCCAGACGCTCCATCTCCTTGGCGCGCAGGGCATCGACCTCCGCCAGATGGGCGTCAGCCTCCTCGTGCTTCTTTTTCAGCTCGTCCTCGCGCTTTTCCAGTGCCTCGGTCTTGCGGTCGAGGGCCGTTTCCTTCTGGTCGATGCGGTTCTCCTGACGGCTGATCTCTGCGCGGCGCTGCTTGATCTCCTTGTCGGCCTCTGCCTTCTGGGCATCCACCTCGGCCTTCAGACGGAAGGCCTCATCCTTTGCTTCCAAAATTGCTTCCTTGCGCTTCTGGTCAGCAGCCTTGATCGCTTCGTTCACCAGCCGGGTAGCCTCGGCCTCGGCGCTGCCAATCTGGGCCTCAGCGGTCTTCTTACGGTTGTTGTAACCAATAAAATAGCCCGCAGCTGCGGCAGCGACAGCAACGATCAATGCCGCGATCACTCCGATTACGGTCATTGTTCTTCACTCTCCTTAACAGTCAAATTTTGCTTTAACAGGCAGGAGACGCTGTGCGGCCGAACGCGGGCCAGCAAAAATCAAATTTTCAACGAAAAAGAGGCAGACAAGAACAGACGCAGAGAAAGATCTTCCTGTGCGGTGAGTCTGGTGCAGCTTTTCGATTTACAAGATGTGCTTATAAAAACGGGCCAATGATGCCCCATTGAAATATCTGGTCGCGGAATGCTCCGCCTACAGCGTCTTAGATTCCATACTACTTCTTATATTACGAAACATTTTGCACAATGTCAAGGAGAAGTAAGGCGGAAAGGCGAAATTATTTTTGATTTATTCCAGATACATCCGGCGCAGACGCATCAGACGGGCCGGAGTCAGGCCATATTCGGCCTCCAGATAGGCCTCGGCGCTGCCGAAACGCTGCCGGATGATGTCCAGCACGAAGGGAGCCGACTCCGGGTGGACGCCAAAAACGCCGAGGTAGAAGTCCTTCCGGGAGGGGTCGGCGGCGATCTCATCGGCGTGCTCGGCCCAGACTTTTTCCAGCTCCGGCCTGCGCCAGATGTTCGTCTTCACGAAATCTTCGGTGATGGTCTCATCCGACGCACCCAGCGCCAGCAGAATGAGCATCGCGGCCACGCCGGTGCGGTCTTTTCCCGCCGAACAGTGGAAGAGCACCGGCGTCTCGCCCACTTCCAGCGCACGGAACAGCTCTTTATAGGCCTTGTTGCCGAACAGCATCCGCTCGTACATGGCATCCGCCATCCGGCGTCCCTCGTCGGGCATCCCCTTCAGCAGGGTCTCCCGGTCTTCGGGCGAGAAGTCCACCTCCTTGCCGTTCTCAAGGCAGAGGCCGCAGATGCGCACGAGCCGTGCACCGTCGGGCACATAATCAGGGCTTTCGGCGGCCTCCGCCTCGCTGCGCAGGTCAAGGATGAGCCGCAGCCCCAGCGAGTCCAGCAGTTTCCGGTCGGCCTCACCGGTGAGCTTCCACGTCGGGATGCCCCGGTAGATCTGCCCCCACCTGACGTGCTTGCCCTCGTCGGCCTCGTAGCCGCCCAGCTCGCGGAAGTTGTGGCCGCCCTCGAACGGCAATTCTGTGCCGGGGACCGGATGCACCACAGCGGGCTTGGACGCCGCACTGGACAGGACGGGCAGGTCGTAGAAGGGCTTGGCCGGACGTCCGCGCCGGGGCGGCAGGCTGACTGCGCCGCCCAGCACCTCCATGAGGTAGCCGCGCAGCAGGTCGAGGTAGGCCGAGGTGTGGTCGCGCCGCTGCAAAAGGGAGACGCAGAGGGGCGGCAGATCTTCCAGCAGGACATCCCGCACCCGGTCCAGCTCCCGCCGTGCCCCCGGCTCATACCGGGTCAGGCAGGTGCAGAGCTGCTCCTGCACGAGGTAGTAGGCCTGATAGAAGCTGGGGCCGATCTCGGCGTTGGGCGCGAAACCCGCCCGGGCGCAGGCCTCCCACAGCGGGGCAAAGAGGTCCTGCCGCAGGCTGGGCAGAAGGACCCGCTGGCTCCGCAGCTCGGCCAGCGGCACGCTCTCCCTCTCCCAGAAGGGGTGGCCCCGCGGCACCAGCAGGCAGGCCGGGTCGGCCCGGAGGGTGGTGCGGGCCAGCACCGGTGCGGCGCAGCCCAGATCCATCACGAGGCCCGCGTCCAGCTCGCCCTGCTCCACCCCCTCGGCCACCGCGTCGTTGTCCAGCAGGCGGAAGCGCATCTCGATGTGGGGGTACTGCTGGCGGAACTTGTCCAGCTGGGTCTCGAGGCCGGGCAGATAGTCCGGCACCAACGAGACGCTGATGCCGATGCGCACCGGCTGGGCCGACTGGATCTCCGCGTGGAGCGCTGCCTGCATCTGCTGAAACTGCTCCACCACCGGCGCGGCATGGCGCTGTAAGCTCACGCCCCGGTCGGTGAGGCTGAGCTTGTGGTGGGCGCTGAGAAAGAGCGGCCCGCACAGCTCGGCTTCGAGGGCCGAGATGCTCTGACGCAGAGCCTGCCGGGATAAAAACAGGCGCTGGGCCGCGCGGGTGTAATTCATCTCCTCGCAGAGGACCAGAAAATAATGCAGCTGGCGGATGTCCATCGTTTCCTCCTGAATGATCGTAGTCTCATGGGTAAAGCATACCGCCTTTTGGCCGGATTGTAAAGCCGCCGGGCACAAAATCCCGCTTTTTCTGCTCTATTGACACCGGCTCTGCCCACGCGTAAAATAAGGAAAAAGGAGGCCCTGCCTATGACACACAATGCTCCGGCACCGAAGGCCCAAAGCCTCGGCACGCTGTTTTTCACCTTTTTCAAGATCGGCCTGTTCACCTTCGGCGGCGGCTACGCTATGATCGCCCTGCTGGAAGAGGAATTTATCCAGCGCCGCAGGTGGCTGGATAAGGACGAGTTCCTCGACATGACAGCCATTGCGGAATCCACCCCCGGCCCGGTGGCCATCAACAGCGCCACCTACCTCGGCTACAAGCTGGCCGGAGTCCCCGGCGCGGCGGCCGCCACCGTGGCCGTCTGCCTGCCGTCCTTTCTCATCATCTACGCCATCTCGCTGTTTTTTGAGCAGTTCACCCAGCTCACCGTCATTGCCAACGCCTTCAAAGGCATTCAGGTCTGCGTCATCTATCTCATCTTCTCGGCTGGTGTGCGGATGCTGCAGGCGCTCGACCGCTCCCTCTTTTCTTCCGGCGTCCTCCTGTCCGTCTTTCTGGCGATGACGAGCCTTTCGCTGGCGGGCATCAGCGTCTCGTCCATCCTGCTCATCCTCCTCAGCGGTGCGGCAGGCGTGGCCGCGTGGCTCTTGGGCCGCAGAAAGGAGGGGAAGTGATATGCTCCTGAAGCTGTTCCTCACCTTTTTCGAGATCGGCGCCGTCTCCTTCGGCGGCGGCTACGGCATGATCTCCCTCATCCGGGAAAAAGTCCTGCTCCATGGCTGGCTCTCCGAGGCCGAGTTTCTGAGCTTCATCGCAGTGTCGGAATCCACCCCCGGCCCGCTGGCCGTCAACATGGCCACCTTCATCGGCTCTTCGCAGGGCGGGGTGCTGGGGGCGCTCTGCGCCACGCTGGGCGTCGTCCTCCCCTCCTTCTTCATCATCCTGCTCATCGCGGCCCTCATCCACGACTTACTCAAGTACGCCGGGGTCGAAGCCTTTCTCTCCGGCGTCCGGCCCTGCGTCGTGGCCCTTATCCTCTCCACTGCCCTCACGATGGGCCTGAGCACCCTGCTGGACATCTCCACCGCCGCCGACGCCCCCGCGCCCTCATGGCAGGGCATCGGCATCCTTGCACTTCTGGCCATCGTCCGGCTGGTCTGGCAGAAAGCGAAAGGCAAAGCCCCTTCGCCCATCGGGATGATCCTGCTCTCGGCGGTGCTGGGCGCACTTTTATACCAATAAAAAAGAACGGCATCTGGGCTTTTTCTCCGATGCCGTTCTTTATTTTGCTCTTCTGAAATCCGATTCACAGACCCGGCCGTTCTGGGCCAGAACGCGGCGCAGGATCTGCATCACGCCGGAGCTGGTGTTGGGCGGCGCGAGGAAGGGCACTTCCTCCCGGAGGGCGGGCGAGCCGTTCTCCACAAGGAAGCCGTACTTTGCCGCCTTCAGCATCTCCGCGTCGTTGAAGGTGTCTCCGAACGCCATCATGCCCTCGGGCGGGACGCCCAGACGCTCCCCCAGCCGAAGCAGGGCCGCGCCCTTGTGGACGCCGGGGTTCATGATGTCCACCCAGTCTGCACCGGCCACCGCCACCGAGAAGCGCCCGCCCCAGACCGGGCCATAAAGCGCGTCGTAGCCCTTCTGGGCATCCCCCTCGGGGAAGTAGATGGTGAATTTATCCACCCGGGCGGTCACGTCCTCCAGATGAGGGATATATTCCACCTTGGTGTAGAATCTCTTGAAGACCCTGTCGTATGGCCGGAACTGCTCCTCCACATAGGCCGTTTCCAGCCCGCAGAGGACGGCGGCGTGGCCCGCGCTCCGGGCCTGCCCGGCCAGCGTGTGCCAGTCGGCGGCGTCCATCTCGGAGAGATACAGGCTCTCGCCCTTCCAGCAGATGGCACCGCCGTTGTCACCCACAAAGATGATGTCGTCCTGCAGGGGTGCGAACATCTCCTCTAAGGTATAGATGGGCCGTCCGCTGGCGGCAGCGAACCGGATGCCCCGCTCTGCCAGAGCGCGGACAGTCTCCGCGAAGTCCGGCGGGAGCTGGCTTTGGCCGTCCAGCAGGGTAGCGTCAAGGTCGGAGGCAATGAGGCGGATGACGTCCATGCGCGCCTCCTCAGCCCACATAGCTGATGTTCACGTCGATCTGTCCGCCATAGCCGGGGATGCGGGCGGTGCAGCTGCCCTGCCACATATCGCAGGAGATGGGGCTGCTGGCTACACCGTAGTGTGCATTCCAGATGCTGTAGCCCGTCAGGCGGCTCAGGTCCACCCGCTGGCGGAACCACAGAGTAGAAGCGTAGACGCCGGGCTTGTAGCCCTGCGCCTTGACCTCCTCGCAGAAAGCGATGGCGCACTTGGTGCGGTCCTCGACGCCCAGACCGTCGGCGCGGCCATTCTTGCCGCCGGAGGCCTCAGTATCGAAGTAGATGGGGTAGTCCAGCTTGCGGCCGTTCAGGACGTAGGCGCAGCCCATGGCTTCCTCCCGGGCCTCCTCTTCGTTGACGGCCTGACTGAAGAAGTAGACGCCCACCTTCAGGCCCGCATTGCGGGCGTTGGTGAAGTGCTGCTCGAACATGGGGTCCAGCACCAGCGCACCGCTGCCGTAGCCGCGGTAGCCGATGCGGATGATGACGAACTTGACGCCCGCCGTCTTTACCTGTTCCCAGTCGATGCTGGACTGATATTTCGAGACATCGATGCCGAAGGTGGCATTCTGCTGCACGCCGTTGGCGTCGAAGTAGTAGAGCTTGTTGTCGATGGACTGGATGCCCTTCACGGGCTGGTTGGTGTACTGGTCATAATAATAGGTCTTGCCGCCCACCGTGCGCCAGCCGGAATAGACCGGGGCCGGGGTGCTGCTGCCGCTGTCGCTGTCGTCTTTGTCGCTCCTGCCGAAAAGCAGGTTCCACAGCCAGCTCAGCAGGCCGTTCTCGTCAGTGAGACAGGCGGGGTCGATGCTGCTCTCGTCCAGCGTGCCTGCATCCAGTGCGGCGCGGATCTCTTCCGGGGTCAGCAGGATGGTGCCCTCCTCGGTCTTCACCGGCAGGGCAGCCTCCTCAGAGTTCGTCTCTGCACCTGCCTCGGGCTGGGCCTCTGCGGCCTGCTCCACCGGTGCGCTCAGGGGGTCCTCTGCGGCCAGTGCCTCCGTCTCCTGCTGTAGGCTGGGGAAGTTGTTCTCCTGCTCCAGCTCCTCGATGCTGCCCATCATGGGGTCAGCAGGCGCGGCCTCCGGGGCCGCAGGCGATGCGGCCGTTTCCTCTGCGGGGGCAGCCGGAGCCTCCGACACGGCAGGCGCTTCCGTCTCATTCTGGCTGGGGGCAGCGGGCTGCGCGGCAGACGCAGCGGTGCTCTCTGCCTCCGAGGATGCAGAGTCCGTCTTTGACGGCTTGGGAGCTTCCTTCTTGTCGTCTTTCTTTGTGCTGTGGGCCGCGTTGCTCTCGCCCTCCCACAGCAGGGCCGACGGCTCCACCGTCAAGCCTGCGGGCTGAGACGCCAACAGGGCCGTGGTGCCAAAGCCGCCCACTGCGATGGCAAGCGCCATCACCGCCGAGGCCACCATCTGGCCCGCCGCGCGGCGCGTCTTCTTTTTTGGGGTTCCTGTATCGTTCCGTCTCATTCCGCCTGCTCTGCCTCCAAGCTCTATTCTAACGCGGCCTCTCGCCGCCGGAAGTGCTATTTGCACACCTATAGTATACACCCAACTGCAAGCTCCCGTCAATCTCCTTCGGTGCGTCCTGTGGAGCGTCTCGCGGGGGGCGTCTACTGCCAAAAATGCTCTGTATGAAATACGGCCCAGACCCTCTCATTATTGCACCGACGCGAAAAAAGACAAGTTTCGGGCAGGATTTTTGCGTTTTCCTCTTGCTGTCTTGACAGGTGTATGGTATCATGATGGTCATGCAGCTTTTGCTGCCCTTTTGAAACTGTAATGACGGAAAGGCAGATCTTTATGTCAAATGTAAAAGATTTCTTAAAACGCAAGGACATCGTCATCACCCCCCAGCGCTACCTCATCGAGGCGCTGGGCGCGATGGCACAGGGCCTGTTCGCCAGCCTGCTCATCGGCACCATCATCAAGACGCTGGGCCAGCAGACCGGGCTTGAGACGCTGGTGGACTTAGGCGGCTACGCCACGGCCATGAGCGGCCCGGCTATGGCCGTGGCCATCGGCTGGGCGCTCCACTGCCCGCCGCTGGTGCTGTTCAGTCTGGTGACGGTGGGCTACTCCTCCAACGCTCTGGGCGGCGCAGGCGGCCCTCTGGCCGTCCTCATCATCGCCATCGTGGCCGCTGAGCTGGGCAAAGCCGTCAGCAAGGAGACCCGAATCGACATCCTCGTGACCCCGCTGGTGACCATCTTCTCCGGCGTCGGCCTCTCGATGCTCATCGCCGCCCCCATCGGTGCCGCCGCAAGTCAGGTGGGCACCCTCATCATGTGGGCCACCGAGCAGGCTCCCTTCCTGATGGGCATCCTCGTCTCGGTCATCGTGGGCGTCGCACTGACTCTGCCCATCTCCTCTGCCGCCATCTGCGCAGCGCTGGGCCTGACCGGCCTTGCCGGCGGTGCCGCTGTGGCGGGCTGCTGCGCCCAGATGATCGGCTTCGCCGTCATGAGCTATAAGGAAAACGGTGTCGGCGGCCTCATCAGTCAGGGCCTCGGCACCAGTATGCTCCAGATGGGCAACATCGTGAAGAACCCCCGCATCTGGATCGCACCCACTCTGGCCAGCGCCATCACCGGCCCTCTGGCCACCTGCGTCTTCCACATGGAGATGAACGGCGCAGCCGTCTCCTCCGGCATGGGCACCTGCGGCCTCGTGGGCCAGATCGGCGTCTACACCGGCTGGGTCAACGACATTGCCGCCGGCACCAAAGCCGCCATCACCCCGATGGACTGGGCCGCCCTCGTCCTCATCTGCTTCGTCCTGCCCGCCGTGCTCAGCGTCCTCTTCTGCGAGATCGAGCGCAAGCTCGGCTGGATCAAGGACGGCGACCTGAAGCTGAACTGAATAAGCAAAAAAGCCTGCCGCCGCAGGCTTTTTTCTGTTTATACCACTCGCTTGCCATCCAGCACCGCCTGCCGGAGCGTATCCCCTTCGTACACCAGCTTGAGGGAGAACCACGGGCGTTCCTCGTTCAGCAGCCGGAAGAAGATCTTGTCGCCCTCCCAGATGGGCAACTGCGTCACCTTCTCCTTTGGCACCCACTCCAGCACGCCCTCCCGGCAGGCATCGTCCTGCATCATCTCGCCCGTCCACTCGTCGGCGGTGTAGAGGTGGATGAACTCGGTCATATTGCCCCAGATGAAGGTCAGCAGGCCCCGGCTGCGCCAGTGGGTCAGGGTCAGGCCCGTCTCCTCCTTCACCTCGCGGAGAAGACAGTCCTCCGGGCTTTCGAACCGCTCGAATTTGCCGCCCACGCCGATCCACTTGTCGTGGTTGTAGTCGTCCTCCTTCTTCACCCGGTGGAGCATCAGGTAGGCGTCGTCCCGCTCCAGATAGCACAGCGTCGTGCTGAAGATCGGGTATTCCGGGTCCATAAAGGCTCCAAGCTTCATTGTTTTCCCTCTTTTCTGAATCAAACTGTTACAGCAAAGCGCCCCGCAGATGACCCCTGCGGGGCGCTGTTTTCATGCGTTCATGCCTTGCGGCCTGCCCGGCCCTTGCCCGCGTTGTTCAGCTTGCGGACGAGGTCGTTCTGGTGCTTGCGCTGGGAGGGCGTCGGCTCGGGGTCGTGCACTTCCTCTGCCTTGGCCCGGGTCTGCTGGACGGTGGCGTCCACGCGCTCAAGGTTCCACTCCTGATTGCCGCCCGAGACGAAGTTCCAGATCTGGGCCTGCGCACCGTTGGAGGTGTTCATGCCCACGAGGTCGATGTACTTGTCGGCCAACACATTGCGGATGCGGGTGCGGCCATTGCGGGTGGGTTCCAGCGCCCAGCACTGGCTCATGCCGCTGGTGCGTCCCCACTGATGGAGCCATGTGCCCTCCACCACGCCGCCGAGGGCAAGGTCGATCATCTTCCCGGTAAAACGGTTCTGGATGCGCCAGCGGCCTTCGCCGGCATCCACGAATTTCCACTGCTGCCATGGATGACCTGCGTAATCCCACAGACGGATCGCAGCGCCGTTCTCCGTGTTGAAGTTCTTTACTTCCAGCACCTTTCCATTGGGGGCCTTGATGAGGTAAAACTCATTTTCCGATAATACGACCTGCGATGCCTTTGCCATAACTGCGATCTCCTTTCAGCGTAGATTTTACTGCCCCTATTATAGCGCATTTTCATTTGGGCAGCAAGAATAGTTTTCCATAATCTTTTCCGATTTCTTTATACATTTTGACCGTTTTGCTGGAATTTCCCCTGTCCCGGGTTCCGCCGTCGGCGCACACTTGTATACATTATGAAAACGGCCCGCCGGGGGCGTTTTTCGCGCTGTCTCCACAGCAAGAACAACGCCCCCGTTTTCGGCTCGTTTCGGGCCAGTTCCGGGGAGTTCTGTAGTTGCTGCAAGGCCAATTCAGGGCAATGACTTTATTTTTATAAATCAAAGCTTACTTTGATGCTTTACTTTAATGATAGATATAGCATTTCAGAGAACGCTTTAATTTGTTTCACGTTTTCTGCTATTGACTTTATTTCAAAACCGGTGTATAGTAAGCTTACAAGGAGCGGAGAACGCCCCTCAACAACGAGCTTCAGGTCCCGCGTCCGGCGGGCCTGTGAGAAAAATATAGGAGGTTTGACTATGTATTACTACATTCTGGGCTGCGGTATCGCTTGTTTGATCCTGTTCGGCATCGACAGCATGGAGACGGTATGCGTCAAGCCGGCTGAGATGGTTGGCAAGGTCCTGCTGT
This sequence comes from Faecalibacterium sp., assembly GCF_052358865.1. Lineage (NCBI taxonomy): Bacteria > Bacillati > Bacillota > Clostridia > Eubacteriales > Oscillospiraceae > Faecalibacterium > Faecalibacterium sp. The sequence continues at coordinate 60,810 of NZ_DAWCVJ010000003.1, read as the reverse complement.
GGCCTGTCACCCTGATGGAAGCAGTTGTCCGTTACAACTCCACTCATCACGACTTCAAGGCTGCGCTGTAAAACGCATCACGTCCAAGGACGTCGAAAAAGCCATCAAGGCTGCCGTACTCTTTGTAGGGTACGGCAGCCTTTTTGCTTTACACCCGGGGGCCGGATGTGATACACTATCTCTATAAGCCGCTTTCCCCCACCGAACTTTATCATGCGCAGCGGTGCGCTGTCTTTTCAGGAGGACTATGAAACCCGATTACAAGCTGGTCGCCAAGGCCAAATACATCCACATGACCGCCGACCTCGCCAGTGAGCTCTGGCACGAGGTCTACAAGCGCTACTTCCCAGCAAAGCAGCTGGACGCCCTCGTCGAGAGCATCCAGAGCGCCGACGCCATCGAGGAGGACATCGACAACGATGTGAACTACTTCCTCGTCTTCCTCGGCAGCCAGCTCATCGGCTATTTTGCGTGGAAGATGGAAAACACCTCGCTCCACCTGCTCCATCTCTACCTCAAGCCCGCATACCGGGGCAAGGCCATCGGCCGGGACATCGTGGCGTCCTGCGAGCGTCTGGCCCGGGGCGAGGGCCGGGGCCGGGTCTGGTGCGGCGTTAACGCCAAGGCCCTGCCCGTGCAGCAGTTCTTCAAGGCCCGGGGCTACCGCTCCCTCGGCCCTGCCGAGAGCGAAGGCGGCATCGACCGCAACGAGCTGATCTTTGAGCGGATGTTGTAAGAAAAAGACCATTGCATTTTTCCTGCATTTGTACTACACTAAAGTAGTGTATTGAAGTGCCCGTCTGCGGGCCGACCATCAATGAATGACCGGGGAGGAACTGTATATGGCTAAGGACCATCCGACCGGAAAATCCGGCCTGTATGCCGCTTTTCTGGAGCTTGAAACGCCGGAGGAATGCTACCGCTTCCTGCAGGACGTATGCAGCTATGCAGAGCTGAGCGCGATGGAGCAGCGCTACAACATCGCCGAAAAGCTCATGCGCAAGCAGAGCTACACCAGCATCATGGGCAATATCGGCGCTTCCAGCGCGATCATCAGCCGGGTGAGCCGGGTGCTGAGCCGGGACGACAGCGTCCTGCGCCGCATTCTGGAGAAAAACGGCGTCTCTACTGACGCTGAGGAATGATCTTTCACTGACCGCTGCGCACTGCGGGCCGGGGACGCCCCGCCCGCGGTGCGCTTTTTTCGTCGATTTATAAGGAGATGTTCTTATGAGCAAAGCTGTTCTGTTTTTTGCCGACGGCACCGAGGAGTGCGAGGCCCTTCTGGTGGCCGACCTGCTCCGCCGCGCCAAAGTCGAGGTCATCATCGCCTCTGCGATGGGCCGCCGTGCGCTGGTCAGCAGCCACGGCATCCACCTGAACGCGGACGCACTGGCTGAGGACGTGGACTACAGCGATGTGGACATGGTCGTCCTGCCCGGCGGCATCCCGGGCACCCCCAACCTCGCCGAGAACAAGACTGTCACCGACACCTGCGTTTCCTTTGCCAAGGCCGGGAAAAAGGTCGCCGCCATCTGCGCCGCCCCCAGCGTCCTTGCCAGCCTCGGCCTGCTGGAGGGCAAAAACGCCACCGCACACGCCGGTTTTCAGGATAAGCTGGCCGGTGCCATCGTCCACGACGAAGAAGTCGTCGTAGACGGAAACATCACCACCAGCTACGGCCTTGGCGGTGCCATTCCTTTCGCTCTGGAGCTGGTGCGCCAGCTGGCAGGCCCCGCCGAGGCCGACCGCATCCAGAAGGCCATCGCTTATCGGCACTGAGAAGGAGGCTTTTCGATGCGTTTCATTACCTGCCGTCTGCCCGACGGCGTAGAAGACCCGGCCATCCTGTCGGCAGATGGCCGTCAGGTCTGGCCCCTGAGCTGGCTGGGCCTGTCCTACGAAACTCTGTCCGACGCCATCCCCTTTCTGACCCCGCAGGTGCGGGCCGGGCTTTCGCTGGCCATCGCGGGCATCCCGGCCCTGCCCATCGAGGCCGTCACGCTGGAAAGCCCCATCCCCGCTCCGGCGCAGGATGTTATCTGTCTGGGCATCAACTACATGGCCCATTCGGACGAGGCTGAGAAATACTCCGCCGACGCCTTCGCCACCCAACATCAGGATGCCATCTACTTTTCCAAGCGGGTCACCCGGGCCGTGCCGGACGGCGGCTTCATCGAGGCTCACACCGACCTCGTGAAAAAGCTGGACTATGAGTGCGAGCTGGCCGTCGTGCTGGGCCGGGATGCCAAGGACGTTCCCGCAGGGCAGACCAGAGACTACGTCTTCGGCTACACCATCCTGAACGATGTCTCGGCCCGGGACGTCCAGACCGCGCACAAGCAGTGGTATTTCGGCAAGAGCCTCGACGGCTTTACCCCCATCGGCCCCTGCATCGTCACGGCGGATGAGTTCGAGGCTTATCCGCCCAAACTCCCCATCCGGTGCTTCGTCAACGGCGAAAAGCGGCAGGACTCCAACACCGGCCTTCAGATCTTTAACATCGACCACGTCATCGCCGAGCTGTCGCAGGGCATGACCCTCTGCGCAGGCACCATCATCGCCACCGGCACCCCGGCAGGCGTCGGAATGGGGATGGACCCGCCCCGCTTCCTCGTCCCGGGCGACGAAGTGCGGTGCGAGATCGAGGGCATCGGCACCCTGACGAACACGGTCCGCTGAGTGCGTCCGATTCCAGTTAGTATTATTCTGCGTAATTTCTACTGTATCGATTGATTTTTGTGTAAACCAGCCTTTTATTCACGAATAGTTCATATTAAATTCATATTCCGTTCACGCATCTTCGGTATATGTATGGCATCCAAGGCGCACAACGCGCCAAAAAGCCGCTGACGGCACACTCCATGCTGCTGCCCCGCCCGGGCGGCAAAGGAAAGGAATCAGAAGATATGAAAATTGGTTTTTGGGAACTCGTGGTCATCGTGGTCATCGCGTTCGTCTTCATCGGCCCCGACCAGCTGCCCGTCTACGCAAAGAAGCTGGGCAAGATGCTGCGTGAGCTGAAGAAGTACACCGGCGCTGCCTCCGAGGAGATCCAGAAGAACGTCGTGGAGCCTCTGAACGAGATCCAGGCCCCCCTCAAGGAGGCGGTCGCCCCCCTGACCGACATCAAGAAGGACATCGACAACAGCGTGAAGGACGTCACCAAGAGCTTCACCGGCATCGGCAAGACCAGCAAGGAAGAAGCCGCCAAGGCCGAGCAGCCGGAGGAAGTCACCGAGCTGGAGGTCGAAGAGCTGCCCGAGGAGGCTCCTGCTGAGGCTCCCGCCGCTGAGACGGCTGAGCAGCCTGTGAAGGCCGAGGAAAAGGCCGACGCCCCCGCTGCGGCAGCTCCTGTGGCCGAAGAAGCCGCACCCGCTGCCGAGGCCGCACCCGCCGAAGAGGCAAAGGCCTGAACATCCACACCGATGCACCCGCGCCCGCGGTTGCCTTATACATCGTAATCAGCCCGCCTCGCGGCGCGGCAAAGTAAAAAGGAGATCATTATTATGCGTATTGGTACTAACGAGCTGCTTATCATTCTGGTCGTCGTCCTGCTGATCTTTGGACCCAAGAACCTGCCGAAGCTGGGCAAGATGTTCGGCAAGACCATGAACAACTTCAAGAAGGGCATGGAGGAGTCTGACGACGAGGCCGAGGCCACCACTGCAAAGGCCGAGACCAAGACTGAGAAGAAGGACGACGAGGAGTAATCTGTGGCTACGAACGTAAAGCGCAAAAAAAAGGCCGAAGTCATGGCTGACGACGGCAACATGACGCTGACGGGCCACCTGAAAGAGCTGCGCAACCGCCTCATCGTCTGCGCCGTGGTGTTCGTGGTGGCGGTCGTGGTCACACTGTCCTACGCCGACCGCCTCATCGACCTGCTGACCGCGATGGGACAGGGCTTCTACACCTTCGTGTCCATCGCCCCGCAGGAAAAGCTGATGCAGTATTTCCGCGTCTCCCTGCTGGCGGCTGTGGTCGTTACGGTGCCGGTGGCGCTGTATCAGGTGTACGCCTTTGCAAAGCCCGGCCTGAAGAAGAGCGAGACCTTCTTCCTCAAGCTGGTCATCCTGCTGGGTCTGGCCCTCTTCGTGGTGGGCGTGATGTTCGCCTACAAGCTCATGATGCCCTTCATGCTCCAGTTCCTGAGCACCGGCATCGAGGGCGCCGATTACATCCAGACCACCACCAGTATCGAGAGCTACGTCAGCCTCTGTCTGACCATGTTCATCATCTTCGGCTGCGTGTTCGAGATGCCTCTGGTCACCATCATTCTGGCCAAGATGGGCATTGCGAACCCCCAGCTCATGAAGAAGGGCCGCGGCATTGCCATCGTGCTCATCTTCTTTGTTGCAGCCGTCGTCACCCCGCCGGACATCGTTTCCCAGTGCATGGTAGCCATCCCGATGGTCCTGCTCTACTTTGTCAGCACCTTCCTGAGCGGCATCTTCTACAAGCCCCGCTCTGAGGAAGACGACGAAGAGGACGAGGAAGACGAGGACTAAGGCTTCTTAAAACAAAAATGAGACAGGCAGCCCCTTTGCGGGGAAGCCTGTCTCATTTTTTGTTGTCCGCAGAAGCGGAGCGTCCGCCTCACAGGTCCACTACGCTCCCCACTTCTCCCGGCGCAGCGGGCACCGGGCCGAGCCGGACGGCATCGGCATCCCGCCGCACCACGAACTCCACCGGCTGGCCGGCGGCAAAGGCGGGGCGATAGCTCAGCTCCAGTGTCTCCCACTCGCCCGGGACGGCACAGAAGCAGTGAAGCATCGCGCCGCGCCCGGCGGCGAGGTTCAGGGTAAAGGCCGAGGCGTCGGCAGCGTTCTCTGCATAGAGCGGGGCCGCGAAGCTCCCGCAGGGGATGCTCTGCCCCCCGCAGCGGGCCGTGACGCCGCTGTCCAGACTGTACAGCTCGTTCAGAGTGGAGACGTCCCGGCTGTGGAGGTAGCTTGCCCCCACCGGCAGGGTGCGGGCCGAAAGGTTCTCCACCGAGAGGTAGACCAGCACCCCGTTCAGCCCGGGCGCAGGCGCATAGCCCAGCAGCTCCACCGCCGCCTTGCCGTCCAGCAGGGCAGGCTGACCCACGGCCCGGGGCTGTGCCCCAGCCGCCGAGACACCTGTGAGCAGGGCAGCGGCCAGACTGACCGCGCCCGAACCGGCGCATTTCAGGAACGACCGGCGGGAAAGGGACTGAGACATGGGGGACTCCTCCTTGCAGCGAGAAAAATCATTCACTTTATAGAGTATCGGTTTCTCTGCGCCCTGTCAAGAGTCTGGACGGGTTCTGCCGCAGATTTTGCATTTTCTTTGCCGATCTTGTACCAAAAAGCCGCAAAAATGCCGCCCGGCGTCAAAATCGCCGGGCGGCAGCGGGTGCAGTTTTATTCGAAGGCCTCGTTCTCCTCTGCTTCGGCCTGACCGCGCAGGGTGTCGGCGTAGCCGAAGGGCACGATGTCGATGGCCTCCACCAGACGGTCGCGCATCCAGAGCTGAACATCGGTCTGGACGGTGTAGCCGCAGCCGGGGTCAGCCATCCACTGTTCCGGGTGGCGGGAGGGAAGGGCGCGCTGGCTCAGCATACTCATGATGACGCCGCCGTGGGTCACGCAGGCAGCCTCGGTGACGTCCATCCGGATCATATACTCGAACAGCTTGAGCAGCGTTTCCGAGCAGCGTGCGTGGAACTGCTCGGTAGGCTCTGCGCCCTCCGGCACGAAACCCGAGCCGGGGGTGATCCACTTCTTGAAGTCCTCGTTCTTCACCAGCTCCTTGACGGGATGGTTCTCAAAGACGCCAAAGCCCGCCTCCCGCAGGTCGTGCACCGAGAACTGGTGGGTGGCATTCGGGAACAGGATGTTGGCCGTCTCCACGGCGCGCATCAGGGGGGAGGAGAAGACGGTATCCACCTGCGGATACTCGAACCGCTCCTTCAGCTCGGCCAGCTGGGCGCGGCCCTCGTCGCACAGGGGGATGTCCGTGCCGCTGCCGATGTAAAGGCCCTGTAAATTACCGGCCGTCAGGCCATGGCGGATGAGATGGAGCTTAAAGGTTTTCATGCAAAAACACCTCTTGTGAGCTATCTTGTACTGTGCTGGTTCGCACAAATCTTGCTTTTCTGCTAAAATTCCCGGCATCCTCAGACACAAAATGTATGCCGTCAGGCTTTAGTTTAACATAGATATGGTGGAAAGAGCAACCCCTTTGACAAAAACGCCGAAATTATCGCGGAAAATCCGTCACTTTTTCGCTTTACAAGTCGTTTTCCATTGTGTATAATCAACGTGCTGTAAACCAAAAATCAAGGAAGTCCCATCTTTTATCTGAGGAGCCAAACATCATGGAGTTCAATCGTATCATCAAACTGCTGCGCAAGGAGCGCGGCATCACCCAGAAACAGGCGGCAGAGGATCTGGGCGTTTCGCAGGCCCTGCTTTCCCACTATGAAAAAGGCATCCGGGAGTGCGGCCTGGACTTTGTGGTACGGGTCGCCGATTATTATAATGTCTCCTGCGACTACCTGCTGGGCCGCTCGGCAGAGCGCAACGGCATGATGCTCTCGGCAGAGGACATCCCCAACCCCGACAAGATGAAGGACAACATCTACCATGGCAGCGTCCTTCCCACCATGAACAAGAAGCTCATCTCCAACAGCCTGAACGTGCTCTACGCCAAGATCGGCGAGTGCCACAGCAAAGCGCTGACCACCGAGGTCAGCGCCTACCTGATGACCGCCGTAGCCAAGATGTTCCGGCTGCTCTACTCCGCCGAGCCCCACAACGCCCCCAGTATGTTCAGCGTGGACGCCCGGCGCTGGCCCGGCTATTCTGACGCCGTGATGCACTCCGCACAGGCCAACGTGGAGGCTCTGCTGGCCGGAGAAGAGCTGCCCGGCGGCGAGGGCGTAGCCGACCCGTCCTGCCTCGCCATGACCACCGAGAGCCTGACCCGGGAATACCCGCTGTATACGCCCAGCCTGCTCAATCTGGTCAAGACCAGCGAGACCCGCGCCCGGGAGCTGACCGGCGAGGACCGCACTTAACTCTCTGTGAAACTAGTGTAAATTCTGCTCTGTTTTGCTTGCATCTGCGTGCAAAAAATGTTATAAACAAGACAGAACATTTTCATCGTGCTTTTTTATTCATAAAACGATTTCAAGGAGGGACACATCCATGTCCAATAAGATTTCCCGCCGCACCTTCCTCAAGTGCACCGGCGCTTCCGCCGCCGCTCTGGGCGCTGCTGCCATGCTGGGCGGCTGCGGCTCCAGCACCAGCGACGCCATCGAGGTCAAGGTGGGCGATAAGGTCAGCAACTGGAACAATCTGGGCGTCCAGCTCACCAGCGTCTTCACCATGAGCACCACCCCCGACCTGCCCGACCACGAGTACGTCGCCGTCCTCATCACTGCGGTCAACCGCTCCGGCGCGACCACCTTCAACATCGGCGCACAGAACCTCGCCGAGCTGGATGCGGCCTACCCTCTGGACAATGAGGCCACCAAGATCGACGTCGCCCGCCAGTATTTCCACGCTCTGGCTGCCTCCACCACCGACTTCACCGCCACCTGTGACGGTGCCGAGGCCGAGGTGGGCGCTTACATCCAGCTCTACAACGCTGACGCCCAGAGCTTCTCTGAGTCCACCAACCTGCCCCCGCAGGGTTCCGGCTACATTGAGCTGATCTGCTGCGTCCCCACCGGCTGGCAGAAGCTGAACGTCACCTTCGTCCCCACCTTCGTGGCCAACAAGAGCCTGACCTTCACCCTCAGCTCTTCCGATATTGCACAGGCCTAAAGGCGTTTTTCCCGGACGAAATTCCGTCCCACGGGCAGATCTTTCCCCACAAAATTTTGTGAAAACCATTGACATCTGCTCATTTTTCGCCTATTGTATAGGCAAGACGCCCTTCGGGGCAGTACAATGATTTCTGTGTTTCTACATAAAGGAGGAACGATCATGTCCTTAGAATTCAATCGCCGCTCTTTCCTGAAGTACAGCGCCGCCGCTGCTGTGGCTGTAGCTGGTTCCAGCCTGCTGACCGGCTGTGGTGAGGATGAGTACCAGAAGACCGGTAAAATCGGCAGCACCCTGAAGCTGATGGGCACCTTCAAGATGAAGGATGCGCCCACATTCGATAACGGTACTTTCAAGACCACCATCAACATTAAGTGCACTACGGACAAGGTTCCTCTTTGCGTGACTAGGGGTAACTTCGAGCTTACTGTAAACAGCACTGGCAAGAGCAAGGATGACGTGGACTATCTGGACAATGCCATCACTGTCAAGCGTCAGGGTGCAGGCTCTTCTGGCGGAAAGTTCGATTTGACGACTGATGACGGTGAACAGGATTTCGATATTACTGTTACCGGCGTTACTCTTAAGGATGGCGACAAGGTCGAGTTCAAGTACTGGCCCCGTATTCAGGCCAGCAGCGGCAACAGCGGCTATACCCGTGCTTTCTGCACTTGGAAGATGACCGCCAAGGTCGATAGCAATACTGGCAAGGTTACCTTCGGATAATTTCTTATTTCTGCACTCCGCGCCCAAGGCTCACGCCTTGGGCGTTTTTGTTCGCCCTGTTTCGTCGATATGCTAAATTCAGGGCAAAGAATTTTAGCAGTTTTATGTCTTGTGCACAGGGGGCTTTTCCTGCTACAATAGGGACATACCAACCGGGGAGCGCAGCGGCCGGTCAAGTGCCGCCGCGCTGTTTCCTTTTGAGGGATGGGCGTCCTGCCTGATTTCACAAGAACAGGAGTGTGCAGTTTATGATCAATATGGTAAAACTTCCCACCAACAAGAGCAGTCTGTTCCTGCGCGTGGCAAAGGGCCACTTCGCCACCAGCCACAGCCACATCAACTACTACATCGACGTCACCACCCAGAAAGCCCGCCTCTCGGAGGCCAAGGCCGTCGCCAAGGAGCTGGTGGCCGCCTATCAGCACAGCACCATCGTGGACACCGTGCTCTGTCTGGACGGCACGCAGGTCATCGGCACCTGTCTGGCCAACGAGCTGACCAAAGACGGCTTCGCCAACATGAACGCCCACCAGACCATCTACGTCATCACCCCTGAGTACGCCAGCGGCAGCCAGATCATCCTCCGCGACAACCTCGCCCCGATGGTCAAGGGCAAGCACGTCCTCATTCTGGCCGCCTCCATCACTACCGGCTACACCGCGCAGGCGGCCATCGAGGCCGTCAACTACTACGGCGGCACTGTGGCGGGCCTGTCGGCCATCTTTGCCACCACCCACGAGTGTCTGGGCATCCCGGTCACATCCATCTTCGACCCCTCCAGCCTGCCCGATTACGCCAGCTTCGACAGCCGCGACTGCCCCATGTGCAAGGCGGGCCAGCACATCGACGCGCTGGTGAACAGCTTCGGCTACTCAGCTCTCTGAACTCTGCCCCTTCCTCCCTCTTTCTCCCCGCTGTGCAGCGTGCATGGCGGGGAGTTTTTGCATCCGCGCTTCCTTTCTGCGATTTCGCCAAAAATCGCAGTCCATTTCCGTCCGATTGCATAAAATCCGGCCTGCCCTCTGCTCTTTTGGGCCGGAGTATGTTATACTGTTGTCAGCTAAAAACGGCGGACGACCGCCGCAGAAAAAGGGGTAAATGAATCATGAAAGAATACGCATTCGGCATCGACCTCGGCGGCACGACCGCCAAGGTCGGCCTGTTCACCACCTCGGGCGCACTGCTGGAAAAGTGGGAAGTCCCCACCGACACCTCGAACGCCGGTGAGCACATCCTCGAAAATCTGGCCGACGCCATCCACGCCAAGATGGCCGAGAAGGAGATCCCCTCCGAGCAGGTGGAGGGCGTCGGCATCGGCGTGCCCGGCCCTGTGCTGGACAGCCGCATCGTCCCCATCATCTGCGCCAACCTCGGCGGCTGGGGCGAACGGAACGTCTCGGCCCAGCTGTCCGGCCTGCTGGATGGCATGAAGGTCTTGGTGGGCAACGACGCCAACGTCGCCGCTCTGGGTGAGATCTGGATGGGCACGGCCAAGGGCTGCCGCAGCGCCGTCATGGTCACGCTGGGCACCGGCGTGGGCGGCGGCGTCATCGTCAACGGCAAGGTCATCGACGGCGCACACGGCGCTGGCGGCGAGATCGGCCACATCACCGTCAACCGCCACGAGACGGCCACCTGCGGCTGCGGCAAGCACGGCTGCCTCGAGCAGTATTCCAGCGCCACCGGCGTCGTCCGCTGCATGAAGAAGCTGCTGGACGAGAACCCCGACGCTGACTGCGTCCTGCGCGGCAGAGATTTTGAGGCCAAGGACGTCTTTGACGCCGCCCGCAATGGCGACGCTCTCGCCGCCCGCGAGGTGGACGAGATGACTGACACCCTCGGCATGGCTCTGGCCACCATCGCTGCCACCACCGACCCCGAGATGTTCCTTGTGGGCGGCGGCGTGTCCCGCGCAGGCGACGTCCTCTTTGACCCGCTGGTGGAGCACTACAAGACCTACGCCTTCAAGTCCTGCCGCGAGACGCCCATCAAGGCCGCAAGCCTTGGCAACGACGCCGGCATCTACGGCGCAGTGCGGCTCATCGTGGGCGACTGATATTTCTCACTATAAAAAAACAAGGGGCTGCTGCAAGCAGCCCCTTGTTTTTATGGAAAAATTATAACGTGTCTTCCCCCGGCAGCTGGTTCCACAGGCGGTAGTAGACGCCCTTCTTGGCCAGCAGCTCGTCGTGGGTGCCGGACTCTTCGATGCCCTCCGCGCCCAGCACGAGGATACGGTCGTAGTCCTTGATGGTGGTCAGGCGGTGGGCGATGGTCAGGGTAGTGCGGCCATGGGCCAGCTTCTCGAGGCTCTGGCCCACCAGGATCTCGCTCTCGTTGTCGAGGGCGCTGGTGGCCTCGTCGAGGATGAGGATGGGCGGGTTCTTCAGGAAGACCCGGGCGATGGCGATGCGCTGCTTCTGACCGCCCGAGAGCTTGACGCCGCGCTCGCCGACATAGGTGTCGAAACCGTCCTTCAGGGCGCGGATAAACCGCTCTGCGCCCGCCAGACGGGCCGCCTCGATGATCTCCTCCCGGGTCGCGCCGGGCTTGCCGTAAGCGATGTTGTCCGCCACAGAGCCGCTGAAGAGGTAGACCTCCTGCTGGACGATGCCGATGTCCTCCCGCAGGCTCTTGAGGGTGACGTGCTGGATGTCCTGCCCGTCGATGAGGATGCGGCCTCCCGTCACCTCGTAGAAGCGGGGGATGAGGTTGCACAGGGTCGTCTTGCCGCCGCCGGAGGGTCCGACCAGCGCCAGACGCTCTCCGGCCCGGATGTCGAGGCTGACATGGTGCAGCACCTTGTTGTGGTCGTCGGGGTACTCGAAGCTGACGTCCTCGAACCGGATGGCGCCCGGGCCGGGCTGCAGGGGCTTGGCATCCTCGGCGTCCTTGATGGTGACGGGGGTGTCCATGATCTCCGCAAAGCGCTCGATGCCGGTCATGCCCCGCTGGAACTGCTCGGCGAACTCCACGATGCGGCGGATGGTGGCGATGAGGGTGGTGACATAGAGCATATAGGCCACGAGATCGCCGGCGGTGATCTTCCCATAGACCAGCGACAGGCCGCCTGCAAGGATGACCACCAGATACATCAGACCGTCGAACAGGCGGGTGGAGGTGTTGAAGGCCGCCATCGCGTAGTAGCCCAGCGTCTTGATGTGTTCAAAATCCTTGTTGCCCTTGGCGAATTTCTCCCGCTCCTCGTCCTCGGCGGCGAAGGCCTTCACGACGCCCTGCCCCAGCAGGCTGTCCTCGATGGTGGCGTTCAGCTCACCGATTTGGATGCGCTGCTGGCGGAACCGGGCGCGCAGGCGCTGGTTCAGCTTGACAGACACGATGCCCATCAGGGGCACGCAGGCGAACACCGCCAGCGTCAGGGGCACGCTGGCCTGACACAGGATGAGGAAGGAGGCTATAATTTTGATGCCCGCGATAAAAAATTCCTCGGGGCAGTGGTGGGCGAACTCGGTCACATCGAACAGGTCGTTGGTGATGCGGCCCATGATGGTGCCGACCTTGGTGTTGTTGTAGTAGGTGTGGTCGAGCTTGAGCAGGTGGTCGAAGGCGTCCCGGCGCATATCCGTCTCGATGTGGACGCCCATGATGTGGCCGATGCCGGACATGAAATACTGCGCTGCGCCGTCGATGATGCGGAGCACGAAGTACACCGCCGCCAGCTTGAGCACGATGCCCGCCGTGAGGGTGATGCCCACGCCCATGGCGGAGTTGGTGATGGTGCTCATGATCTTGGGCAGGATGATATCGCACAGGGTGGTCATCGCCGCACAGAACAGGTCGATGAACAGGGTCATTTTGTACTTTGCCAGATAGGGCAGGAAGCGCCGGATGAGTGCGCCGCTGCTGGTATGCCGCGCTGCGGGGTCTTTGACGTTTTGCATGGTTCCTCCAATTTTAAGTTTCTGGGTTTAAACCTCTCCGTCACGCCTGCGGCGTGCCACCTCCCCTAACGAGGGGAGGCTTTGGCATTCCGTAAAGCTTCACCTCTTCGCCAGAGGCTCCCCTCGATAGGGGAGCTGTCGAGCGAAGCGAGACTGAGAGGTTACTTCTTCGAATAATCTCTCTCGCCGTAGATGGCCGTGCCGATGCGCACGAGGGTCGCGCCCTCGCGGATGGCATTCTCGAAATCGCCGCTCATGCCCATGGAGAGGGTCTCCATCTTCACGTTGGCGTAGCCGCGCTCTCCGGCCTGCACGAACAGCCGGTACACCTCGGCCAGATACCGGCGGTTCTGGGCATCGTCGTCGTTGACCGGGGGAATGGCCATCAGGCCCTTGACCCGGATGTGCTCTTCGGCGGCGGCAGCGTCCAGCAGGGGCCAGAGCTGCTCCGGCGAGACGCCCGACTTCGACGCCTCACCGCCGATGTTCACCTCCAGCAGCACATCCTGCACGATACCGGCCTTGGCCGCCTCCTTCTCGATGGCGGTCAGCAGGTGCTCGCTGTCCACGCTCTGGATGAGGCTGGCCCGGCCCAGCACCTTCTTGATCTTATTGGTCTGCAAATGGCCGATGAAGTGGCAGGGCTTGCCGCAGTAGGCTCCGGCGTCGAAGTTTGCGCAAAGCTCCTGCACATGGTTTTCGCCAAAGACGTCGATGGCAAGGGCCGCGCTGGCGGCGACGGTGTCGGCGGTGCGGGTCTTGCAGGCCGCACAGAGCTGCACCCCGGCGGGGTCGCGGCCCGCCTCCCGGGCCGCAACGGCCATCTTTTCCCGGATGGCCTCTACGGCCTCCCGCATCTCGTCCAGATTCTTTTCTGCCATAAAGCTCAATCCTCCTCGGTATATTTTGCGCGCTCGCCGCCGATGAGCTTCGGGCGGGTGCGAGCGCAGAGAATATTCGCTTCGCCGATCTTTGAAAGGCTCAGCCGCACCGGCACGGCCACCCGGCGCAGATGCATCCCGATGAGGGTGCCGCCGATGTCGATTCCGGCGTGGGCACGGATCTCTTCGACGGCGATGGGGTCACGGAACTGCTTCCAGCAGGTGGTGGCCCAGCTGCCGCCCGCGTGGGGGCGGGGCACGACGCAGACCTCCTCCCAGCCGTATTTCCCGGCGGCCTCCCGCTCGAGGATGATGGCCCGGTTGAGGTGCTCACAGCACTGTGCCGCCAGCCAGATCCCATTTTCGGCCAGCACCGGCGCAATGCCCGCGTAGACCGCCTGCGCAGCCTCAAGGCTGGAATCCTTGCCGATGTGCCCGCCGACGATCTCGCTGGACGAGCAGCCCACCACAAAGACATCCCCCTTTTTCAGCTTTGCCTGCGCCAGCAGCTCGGTCACAGCCTGCCGCGCCTCGTTTTCGATCTGCTTTTTGAACTCTTCCGTCATAAATAACACCTCGTTTACACTCTTGCCGACAGCAGGCCGGCAGAGCCTGCCGCACCGAAATACACTTTGCTGCCCGCCGGGCAGACTGCGGTACAGCCGTCCATCTCCCGGCCCGTGAAGGTCCGCTCCCAGCTGCCGTCCGCCGTATCCACCGCCTCAGCGCAGGGCGCGTCCGCCGACAGGCCGAACAGCTTCTGCTGCATATTTTCACCGGCCCGCAGAGCGATGCTCCGCAGCAGGGTGCGGTCCGCGTTCTTTTCCAGCCAGTTGCTGCGCGCCCAGCGGTAGCTGACGTAGAGGATGCCGTCCTCGTCCAGCGCCAGTGCGCCGGGGTAGCCCGGCAGGCCGGAAAGGAAGCTTTTGCAGTTCTTCCCCCCGGCAGTCAGCTCCCGGGCGTCGGCGTCCACGGCCCAGACGCAGCGGCTGCCGAGGTCGGAGACATAGAGCGTCCTGCCGTCCTCCGAGAGGGCCAGCCCCGACGCGCCCGCGATGCCCCCCAGCACCCGCTGCACCGAACGGTCGGCCGGGTCGTAGACGTAGACCCAGCCCGTGCCGGTGTGGGCCAGAAGCTCGGTGCGCAGCGCACCTTCCAGCCCGTTTTTCACGCTGGTCTCCGCCGCGGCGGCAAAATAGACTTTTCCGTCCGGGCCGACCTCCACCGCCGACAGCGCACCCAGCGGTGCGCCGTCCAGCTGGGTGACCACCGGCTCCACCGAGGTGCCCCAGCTGTCATGCCGGGCACGGCAGAGGGTCCCGCCGGTGGGCGTCACGACCGTCAGCCACAGATCCCCGTTTCCGTCAAAGGCAAAACCTGTCAGCTCCCCCTCCACGGACAGGATGGCCGCATCGTGCCCGCCGTCGGTGCGGACCAGATCGCTTTTCCGCTTTTTCATTGATGCACCGTCGTAGGCCGCAGCGTAGACAAGGCCGTCCTGTGTGCGGACACAGTTCACGCCCAGATAGTCCCCCAGCTTCCAGCCGTCTTTGCTGTCGGCGGACAGCTCCGTCCGGGCCGCGCCGGCGTCCTGCCGGACATCCGGGACGGTGTAGGCTTTCGGCGGCGTCTCAATGGGCCGCAGCAGCAAGCCGTAGGCCAGCGCCGCCAGCAGCAGCAGGGCAAAGACATTGCTGGCCACCCGGAAACGGGTCAGCAGAGCCTCCCGCTCGATGGCGGCCTGTGCTTCCAGCTGGGCTTTCCGGCGGGCCGCTGCCGCCGAGGTGCGCTGGGCGCGGCGGAGCCACCGGTCTACGAAAAGGGCCACGTTCGGCCCCACCGTGAGGGATGCGATGAAGAGGAGCAGTACCAGCTCTACAAATCCAATGCGCATGAACAGTTTTCCTTTGCTGTGTCAGATTTTTGGTGTTGCTTTTATCATTGTAGTATAGCACACTTCGTTTTTTTTTCCAAGACGGTGCTGGACTTGACACGCCCCTTATGCCCAGGCTGGGATGTTTTCCCAAAAAATCTACCCAAAATTCACAGAAATTCCTAATTGATAGGGTATGATAGAATCAGACTTCGTATCCAGTTCCGCCGGGCTGCATCTGAGCCGTCCCGGCGCTTTGAGAGATATAAGCTTATGAGGAGGAATGCCTTATGGCAAAAATTCTGATCGTTGACGATGAGCCGCGCATCCGGGAGCTGATCCGGGAGAATCTGCAATATTCGGGCTACACCTGCGAGGAGGCCGGCGACGGCTCTGCCGCCCTGTCCCTGCTGTCCGGCGGCGGTTATGATCTGGTCATCCTCGATCTGATGATGCCCTTCATGGACGGCATGACCTGCCTGCGGGAGATGCGCACCCGCCGCATCAACACCCCCGTCATCATCCTGACCGCCCGCGGCGAGGAGTACGACAAGCTGGCGGGCCTCGAGGGCGGTGCCGACGACTATGTGGTCAAGCCTTTCTCCCCCCGGGAGCTGGTAGCCCGCGTCCGGGCCGTGCTCAACCGCACCATGCCCCGCACAGAGGCTTCCGACAGCACCATGACCTTCGGCGAGCTGTCCATCGACACGGCCAGCCACACCGTCAAGGTCTCCGGCGAGGAAGTGAGCCTGACCCCCAAGGAGTTCGACCTGCTGGTCTTCCTCGCCTCCAACAAGGGCATCGCCCTGAGCCGGGAGAAGATCCTGCAGAAGGTGTGGAACTACGACTACTTCGGCGAGGACCGCACCGTGGACACCCACGTCAAGATGCTGCGGGGACATCTGGGCAAGTGCCGCAGCTACATCGCCACGGTCTGGGGCATCGGCTATAAGTTCGACCCCGACGCGGCGCGTTAAGCGGAGGTTCTGCTCTTCATGCGGCAAACGAGCAAGACACGGCGCACCATCGGCATCCGGGGCCAGCTCATGGGCTTTCTCTGCTTCATCTGCTTCCTGCTGGTGGGGCTGTTCTGGTTCCTGAGCACCCAGCTGCTGGAGCCTCTCTACACCACCCATATCCAGAAGCAGCTCACCGAGCAGGCCGAGGCCATCGTCGCCCGGATGGATGAAGCCATCGAGCGGGGCGAGACGCTGTCCTACTGGGCCTTCGGCAGCCAGCTCTACGTCAACAACACCTTCTTCAACTCGCTGCGGGACGACATCTTCGAGACGGGCGGGATGAGCAGCTTCTGCATCGACATCTCCGACACCACCCTGCGGCAGATCTTCAAGGTGGACAACCTCTCCTACTGTAACCTCCACCGCACCCGCCCCACCGACTCCTCCGACGAGAAGGCGGCCTACACCACGGCCCGCGCCATGCGCCAGCTCTGCCGGGAGAGCGGCGGCGCGGTGGTGCGGAAGATCAATCCCCCTTCGCCCTCCGGCTCGGTGCAGCTGATGGTGGGGCGGATGACCGCCGACGGAAATTACACCGTTCTGGTCACCACCAGCCTCATGCACGTCGCTGAGGCCGGCAAGGTGCTGAGCACTGTCCTGCCGCTGGCTGCAGCCCTCATCTTCGCCTTCTCCATGTCGGCGGCGTGGCTCTTCAGCGAATGGTTCACAAAGCCTCTGCGCGCCCTCTCCGGGGCCGCACGGCAGGTGGCACAGGGCAACTACGCCGTCCATGTGGACTCGGTGCGGAACGACGAGCTGGGCGATCTGGCACAGGAGTTCAACCACATGGCGAAGGAGGTCCAGCACGCCTCCCAGATGCAGCGCGACCTGCTGGCCAACGTCTCGCACGACCTGCGCACCCCGCTGACCCTCATCAAGGGCTACGCCGAGACGGTGCGCGACCTGACCGGCGACGACAAGAAGCACCGCGACGAGCAGATGAACATCATCGTGGACGAGACCGACCGCCTGACAGCCCTTGTGTCCAGCGTCATGGAGCTGAGCAAAGTGACCAGCGGCGCGCTCAAGTGTGAGAAGGTCCACTTCGACATGGGCCAGCTCTGCGACGAGGTCAGCGAGCGGTACGACGCCGTCTGTGCCCAGAACGGCTGGCAGCTCAAGCTGGAGCTGCCCGACGAGGAGCTGCCCGTCTGCGCCGACCCCGACATGATGCAGCGGGCGCTGCACAACCTGCTGGGCAACGCCATGCACCACATCGGCGAGGACGGCATCTTCGTGCTGCGGGCGCTGCGCTGCCCCGAGGGGGTGCGCGTCGAGGTAGAGGACCACGGCCCCGGCATCTCGGCGGAAGACCTGCCCTATATCTTTGACCGGTATTACCGCTCCCGCTCCGACGCGGGCAAACAGGGCACCGGCCTCGGCCTCTCCATCACGAAAGCCATCTTCCAGCAGCACGGCTTCCGCTTCGGCGTCCACTCCACGGTGGGCAGGGGCACCGTGTTCTGGTTCATCATGACCGACGCCGAAGAAACTTCGGCATAACAAAAAACGGACAGCGACCCAAAATCGTTGTCCGTTTTTCTGTTTTGCTCTTGTCCGGGCCTCAGGTGCGGGTCGTGGCTTCCATGCAGTGCTCCGAGGGGGCGTAATACTCCATCAGGGCGGTGTAGTTCTCGAAGTGGTGGCAGAACGCTGCACGGATCGCATTGTCGGGGGCGCTCCGCATAGACACGAACATCAGGATGTACTTTGCAATGAGGCTCACCGCCTCGCTCTCAAGGCCATAGCAGAGGCCCACGGCCAGCACCGGCACCACGATCTGCTGGGCACGGATGGGGATGCTGCCCGTATCGACCCGCTTGAGGACGGCACGACTCATGGTGGACGCCGCCCAGACGGCGTGGGAGATCTTCCAGTAGTCCATGTTCTTCAGGTGGGTGAGGGTGCGCAGACGCTGGATGACCTCGCCGTCGTCGAGGATCTTGTTCTCCGTCACCTCTTCCTCCGAGCGGATGAAGGTGCACTGGATCATGTCCATCAGGGCCGCCTCGTAGTTCTCATGGTAGTTCTCCCGGGAGATGAAATATTCCTCCATCTTGAGCATAAGCTCGTGGGTCTCTTCGTTGGTGGCAAGCCAGCTGAAATCCAGCGGCACGGGGCCGAAATCGTTCCTGCCCATCTCGTTGAGGTCGTTCAGCTCCTCTTCGTTCCGGGTGGAGGGGAGGAAGCGGTCGTTGCCGTTCCGGTGGTAGCCCCATTCCTCGGGCATCAGGCAGGGCACGATGTCGCCGCTGGAGACGATGTTGAAGATATTGCTCTCGCCCCAGCTCTCCTTCAGGGTGCCGTCGGCGTTGTGGTTGTTGTCGTAGTCCTGCTGCAGGTTGGGGTAGTCCTGCGGGCCGAGGGCCACCGGCGTGGCAAAGGTGTAGACGAAGACGTCCTCCCGCGCCAATCCGGGCAGCTCTTTGTTGAGGCGGGCGGCGAGAAGGTTCGCCACCGCAGCGCCCCGGCTGTAGCCGCCCATCCAGAGCTTGACAAGGCCCAGTCCACCCGCCTTCTGGGCTGCGGCCAGATAATTTTTCAAATCGGTGAACACCTCGTTCACCGGGATGATGAAGCCGCTGTGGGCATGGCCTGCGCCGGTGTGCAGGTTGCTCACCCACTCGCCGCCATAGCCGCCGCCCCGCAGGATGAGCGCCACGATGGTGGTCCGCCTGCCATTCAGGGTGATGGTCTTGCGGGCGGTGGACCAGCCCACGAAGTCACCGGCCTTGCCCACGTCGATGTCGTAGTAACGATACTTCGCATCGCCGTAGCCCAGCTTCGTATAGGCCGCGTCGAGGCTGTTCTCGCGGCCCACATCCCCGTTGGCCCAGTATTTCGCCTCGCTGGCCCATGTATTGAATGCCGCGCCCACCATGCCCAGCGTGGCCAGCGCCAGCTGGTGGTCATACTGGAGGGACGAGTGCGCAAAAAAGCTGTCGCTGTAGTAATATTCGTGCTCAATGTCCATCTGGCTCAGCTCGCTGCGGAACGACAGGCTGTATTTTCCCGACGGCACCGCGCGGCCCACCGTCTGGTTCTTCGCGGCTGCCTCGGCCCGGGGCAGAGTCAGCCCGGGCGCAAGAGCGGCACTGCAAGCCAGCGCTTTGCAGAAATCACGTCGTTTCATGTTCTTTGCCCCCTGCTGTTATGATAAACTCCATTTTATTTGAGGTTTGCTATAGTATACCGTATTTTGCCTCCGGATACAATCATCATTCTACAGTTCTGCATGAAAAAAACGGACCGCAGTGCTGCGGCCCGTTCTCTCACGATTCTTAAAGAGGCTATGCGTCCATCTGGTGGCAGAAGTCCACGATGTGATGGAACATCTGTTCGACCGCCGGGGCCATCGCCGTGGGGCGCTGGACCGCCAGACCCACCACGCGGTCTTCCTCCGGCTCGATGGGATAAATCTTGACGGCCGCGGTGCAGCTGCGCAGCAGCATCCGGGGCATGATGGAGATGCCAAGGCCCGCTTCCACCATCGCAATGTTGGACTGGTCATCGATGACATGGCAGCGGCGCTCTGTAGAGATGGAATATTTCTTGAGGAACTGGCGCATCTCGGCGTCGGTGGCGTCGCACTGGACAACGAAGCTCTGGCCGTTCATCAGCTCGGGGGTCATGATGCCGTTTGGCGGCTCGGGCCAGTCCTGCGGCACGATGCAGAGCAGCGGCTCCCGGAACAGCTCCGTCAGGTTGAACTCCTCCCGGCAGGTGGCGGACAGGAAAGCCAGATCCACCTGACCGGTGCGCAGCCACTCCTTCACATCATCGTAGGTGCCCTGATAGACCTCCACCTCGATCTGAGGGAAGCTGGCCATAAAGCTCTTGAGGATCTGGGGCAGCAGACCGGCGCAGACCGAGTTGAACGCACCCAGCTTCACCTTGCCCTTTTCCAGACCGTTGAGGCGGGCGATGCTCTGCTGCAGGGCTTCGTCGCTGTTGAGCACCGCCCGGATGGACGGGTAGAGCGAGGCGCCGTAGCTGGTCATGGTCACGCCGTTTTTGCCGCGGTTAAATAAGGTAAAGCCCAGTTCTGCCTCCATCACCGCGATGGCGTGGCTGATGGCAGAGGGGGTCAGGTGCAGCTGCTGGGCCGCCTTGTTAAAGCTGCCCTGCCGCGCAACTGCATCGAAAATCTCGTAGGAAAACAGCGTCATGCCCCAAGCCTCCTTCCGTTTTTCAGTTCGGAGACGCCCGTTCTTCTGTGAATCTTTTTCACCTTGTAGATGCTATGCATCAATTTTCTTTTTGAGTGTACTATCCTATCTCCGCTTTGTCAAGCGTCCGGACCTCAATTTTGGACGTTGGACTAAATTTCTGCTCTTAAAACGCCATTTATCGGGTATATTTGCGCCCTTTCGGGGCGGTTCTCGGTCATTTTTCACAAATTTTCCGGGCGGAAACTTCTCGGCTTCCGAAATTTCATCGTTCTCTTAGGGCCGTTTGAAAAACGCCCGGGACTCCTTCGACCACCTCCTGCGCAACCGGCGGCTGAATACCATCATCTCTCCTGCCATCATGGGCCTCGGCAGGGAGCTTATGGCGCTGGTACGCAACCTCTGGACTCTGATTCTGATCCTTGCCATCATCATCGTCGGCAACATCTCGGCGACCTTTGCGGGCGCTTTCGTCATCCTGCTGAACCATTTTGTCGATCACTTCCGAAAGAGCGACCTGAAAGACCTCATCGTCCGCTCCGCAGAGCCGGTGCTTCTGGGCAAAATGTACAGTTCATCCTGAATGTGACCTTGGGCGAAAAAAGAATGTCGTAGCTGCCTTTGCCGGTGACTTGGAAGAGGCTCATGCTGTGGGCGTCGCCTTTATCTGTGAGCAGTCTCAGTGCCCCGTCGTAAGAAGAGATCGAGGCTTATCTCTCGCAGATCCCCCCAGACAAGACCATCCCGGAGCAGTGGGCTATTTCCACCACCAAGGCTGCTGCCAGCTTCCGCCTGACCTCGACCGTGTCACCGAAACGCTCATCTCGCTGGGCAAAAGCCCCAATGTGGCAGCGGTCTTGGTGGTGAGCCTCGGCCGCGGCGCGCCGCAGGGCTTTCCTACCATGCCCGTCCTGAAGGTGTGCGGCAACCCCAACACCTACGAGCGGATGTCGCACGATATGGACATCAACGCCGGCCGTATCATCACCGGCGAAAAGAGCATCGAGGAGGTAGGCGAGGAGGCCTTTTCCGCCATTCTCGACCTGCTCTCCGGCAAGCAGACCAAAAATGAGACCCTCGGCTATCACAGTTCCATCGATATTTACACTCTTGGCCCGGTCATCTGATCCACAACCGCCCAAGAGATCTCCTCCTATTTCTCCTGTTCGGGCATAACACCCGAAAGCAGCGGGGCCGCTGCAAAATGATAAATACCCTCAATACTGGACACCCGGTATTGGGGATATTTACTACAAAAATTTTCAGATTTGTCACATTTTCCAGCCCATTTTCAGCATATAAAAACGAAAAGCCACGATTTGCACCGCATTTTCAACGGTCAATCGTGGTTTTTTCTTGGTGCGCTCGAGGGAACTCGAATCCCTGGCCCTCTGATTAAAAGTCAGATGCTCTACCGGCTGAGCTACGAGCGCATATTTTCAGTTTTGCATATATTGCCGAATAATAATACCACAACCGCGCCCAAAAAGCAAGAGGGAAGTGCAAAAAAGTGGCCTGTGCACCGCCCACAGCGGAGCCGTCCGCTTTCTTTTATAAAAAGACTCCGGGCCAGCCCTGTGCTCTGGCGGCAACTCCCTCTTTACAAATGGGACGCAAACCAGTACAATCAAAACAGAACGCACCGCCCCGTCCCGTATGCGGCGGGGCTTTTTGATAGGAGGCTGTTTTATTATGAAGATCTCTCGTCGGTCCGTCCTTCATGTTTCCGGTCTGGCAGCGGCAGCGCTGGCTCTGACCGGCTGCTCTGCATCCGGCAGCGCCGCGCTGGGCGGCAGACTGCCCGGCCTGCTCAAAGGCCTGCTGGGGAAAGGCGAAGCGGCCGCTTCGTCAGCCCCGTCCGAGGCATCCAGCGAGATGGCCGCCTCCTCGCTGCCCGAGATCGAACAACCGGAACCCGGCCCCTCCGCCCTGCCCGACTACGACGCCGACCTGCTCACCGGCATCGAGCGCAGCACCAACAGCCGCCCGGTGGCCGTGATGGTGAACAACATCGCCAACTCCCAGCGTCAGAACGCCCGCCCCCAGCGGGGCATCGGCAGCGCCGACCTGCTCATCGAGGCGAAGGTCGAGGGCGGCATCACCCGCCTGTGCGCCGTGTTCAGCGACGCTGACAGCATCCCCGAGGTCGGCCCCATCCGCTCGGGCCGCGACCAGTTCCTCCAGCTGCTCATGCCGTGGAACATCCTCTATTACCACGACGGCGAGAGTATCTTCTGCACTCAGTTCGTCAATGTGTACGGCTACTCCGGGCTGAACATCGGCGGCAAGAGCTACTTCAACACCCCCACCCACCCCATCGTCTCTCATCGGAACAACCGCGGCCGGGACGTTGCCTACGAGCACACCGAGTTCACCTCCGGCAAGGAGATCTGCAAAGCCGCCTCTGATGCCAAGATCAGCCTCTACGCTCCCAGCGAGGGCACCATCTTCCACTTCGCCGACTACCGCACCGACGAGGTGAACAAGCTCCCGGGCGAGCCTTCCGCCAAGAAGCTCACCATCCTGCATTCCGAGAGCTACCGCACCTCGTTCAGCTATTCCGCGTTCAGCCACACCTATGCGATGCAGATGTACAATTCCTCCAAAAAGGCCACCGAGAACACCGTCGATGAGCTGACCGGCGCTCAGCTCACCTTCGAGAACGTCGTGGTCTGCTTCGCCGACATGGACGCCTACGCAGGTGACTCCCACGATGTGCAGGAGGTCCGGTACATTCAGGGCGGAAAGGCCTATCTCTTCACCCGCGGCGGCGTGCAGGTGGGCCGCTGGGAAAAGACCTATCCCACCAACCCCCTCAAGCTCTACACCAAGTCCGGCGAGGAAATGACCCTCAACCGCGGCAAGACCTATTTCGCGCTGGTGGACGAGGACGAGCGAAGCAATTTCAGCTACCAGTAACGCTCCATGAGGGACACGATGATGAAACGCATTCGAACCGCGCTCTGCCTCATTTTAGCCGCTGCGCTGCTGGCAGGCTGCGCCTTTCTGCCCAGCGAGAGCGAACCGGAGGCCTTGGCACCTGCCGACCCCCTCACCGGCCATCCGCTGGAATGGCCGGGCCAGCGCCCGGTGGCCGTGACCATCGAGAACAGCACCGCCTCCACCACCCAGTGGGGCATCTCCTCCGCGTCGGTAGTGCTGGAAGCCCTCACAGAAGCCGGGATGGCCACCGAGCTTTGCCTCGTCTATCCGGCGCTGGCCACCACCCCCAAGGTCGGGCCGGTGGCTGCCGGACAGGACATCTACTGGCGGCTGTTGGTGGGTCAGCAGCCGCTTCCCGTGCAGCGGGGCGGGGGACAGTTCGACCAGAATTATCTGGACTACTACTCCATCCGCGCCGTGGACGCGCTGGAAGCCGGACGCACCGCGTTCGACTGTGGCAGCGAGTGGAGCAATGCGCCGCTGTGGTACACCAGCGGCAGTGCCGTCTCCAAGGTGCTGGATGCACTGAGCATCTCCGCCGCCCTGACCGAGTCCCGGGTGACGAGTGCTGCGTCTGCGGCTGCCGCCAGTGCCTCTTCCGGGTCAGACGCCGTACTGACCGTTCCGGCGCTTCTGCCGCAGGAAGAAGACGGCAAGCTGCCCGATGCCACCGCGCCGGACGCCGTGAACGTCCGGGTCTGCTTTGACGACAACAACGCCACCGGCTTCGCCTACGACCCGGACAGCGGCCTTTACCGGATGCTCCACGCCGACGGCACGCCCCAGCTCGACGCCAACAACGGCCAGCAGGCCGGATTCGACAATCTGCTGGTGCTGTTCAGCGCCTCCGCGCTGCGGGACGACGGCAGGACCTACGACTTCGACCTGAGCATGGGCGGCGGCGTCTGGCTCAACGGCGGACATCTGTGGACCATCACATGGACACAGGGGCAGGACAACACCCTGCTGTTCTACGACGCCGATGGCCGTACCATGAACATCAAGGCAGGCACGAGCTATATCGCCCTCGTCACCAGTGTGACCGGGCAGGAGCTGACCGTCACGAATTCCAGCGGGGAAGAGATTCTCGGATGAACAAAAGGACTGCGCACAGGTTTTCCTCGTGCGGCAGTCCTTTTTTCGTTACTACGGCTACGTCGCCGGCAAGAATGCCCTGAAGGACATCTGAGCCTGAGACTATCTTTTCCGAAGCCCGGCGCAGGAAGCCTCCTGTGCCGGGCTTTTTGTGATTCGGTCACGGAAAAACGCCGCGCTTTGGGGTATACTGTCCCTGTCAGATGAAAAAATACTCTTTCAGGAGGCAGTAAATATGGCAGTCATCACCATCACGAAAGAAAACTTCGACGCTGAGGTGCTCCGGAGCGCCCAGCCCGTCCTGCTGGACTTCTGGGCCAGCTGGTGCGGCCCCTGCCGGATGCTCAGCCCCATTGTGGACGAGGTGGCCGAGGAGCGCACCGACGTCAAGGTGGGCAAGGTGAACGTGGACGAGCAGCCCGAGCTGGCGGCTGAGTTCGGCGTCATGAGCATCCCCACCCTGCTGCTGTTCGAGAACGGCAAACTGACCCGTCAGGCCGTCGGTGCCCGCCCCAAGAGCGGCGTGCTGGAGCTGCTGGGCTGAAAACCAAGAACTGCGGGGAGCCGCTGCACAGGAAAACGCTGTGCAGCGGCTCCTTTTTTGCGCTCCCATCATCTCAAAGCGGGCTTTCGTGAAATGATTTCGCCTTTCTGTACAAACGCACAGAAAAATCGTATCATAAAATTGAAAACACGGTCACTTTCACACTTTACAGCTTTACCTTGATAAAGTAAAATAGTCTTACATCAAGGAGCGTCCCCGGAACGCAGAGGGCCGGCGCAGTCAGGTGTCCGGCAGAAATGAGGAAAAGGGTATGAAATTTGACATCTCCTGCTTGCAGCCGAAGGAGCAGGCCTCCTTTGCGCTGCGGGCGCTGTACGAAGCGGCGGGCTGCCGCAAATATCACATGGGCCGCTTCGAGGAGTACGGGCTGTATCAGGAGAACCGCAGCTTTCTTTCGTCGGAGCAGGTCATCACCTTCACCGATCTGGACGGACGGCTGCTGGCCCTCAAGCCGGACGTGACCCTCTCCATCGCCAAGACGGCACAGCCCGCCCCGGGCGAGACGCTGCGCTACTACTACCACGAAAACGTCTACCGTCCCTCGGCAGAGAGCCACACTTTTCAGGAGATCGGCCAGATGGGCCTTGAGCTGCTGGGCGAGGTGGGCGAAACGCAGGTGCAGCAGGCCGTGTCGCTGGCGGCCCAGTCGCTCGCCCAGCTGGGAAAGCCGTGGGTGCTGGAAGTGAGCCACATGGGCTATCTGTTCGGCCTGCTGGACGCGCTGGGCGTACCCGAGGCCTCCCGCGCAGCCCTGCTGGCCAAGCTGCGGGCCAAGAACCTCCACGAGCTGCGGGCGGCGGCCTCTGCCGCCGGGCTGGACAAGGCGGGCGCAGAGGCGCTGGCCGGGCTGATGCAGCTCTGCGGCCGCTGCGAAGAGGTGCTGCCCCGGGTGGAAGCGGCCTGCCGGAACCAGCGGATGCGGGCCGCCGCCGCCGAGCTGAACGCCATCGCCGCCGAGCTGAACGGTGCGGACGGAAGCATCCGTCTGGACATGACGCTGGCCGGTGAGATGGAGTACTACAACGGCCTCGTCTTTCAGGGCTATCTGGAGTCCCTCCCCCGTCCGGTGCTCAAAGGCGGGCGGTACGACCTGCTGATGCAGAAATTCACCCCGGGGGCGGGGGCCATCGGCTTCGCAGTCTACCTCGACGAGCTGGACCGCCTGAGCGCCCCGCTGCCGCCGGTGCAGAAGCAGCCCACGGAAAAGACCATGCTGAACGTGGCCCTGCCAAAGGGCCGTCTGGGCGATAAGGTCTATGGCCTTCTGGCAGGCATCGGCTACGGCTGTCCCGAGGACTACAACGCCACCCGAAAGCTGGTGGTGGAGAACCCGGCGGCAGGCATCCGCTATTTTCTCGTCAAGCCCAGCGATGTGGCCATCTACGTCGAGCACGGCGCAGCGGATGTGGGCATCGTGGGCAAGGACATCCTGACCGAGGCCTCCGCCGATGTCTACGAGCTGCTGGACACCGGCCTCGGCAGGTGCCGGATGTGCGTCGCCGCCCCGGCCGACTATCAGGACGACCCCAGCCGCCCGGTGCGGGTGGCCACCAAATTCGTCAACATCGCCAAGAGCTACTATGCATCCATCGGGCGGGACATCGACATCATCAAGCTCAACGGCTCCATCGAGCTGGCCCCCATTCTGGGCCTGTCGGACGTCATCGTGGACATCGTGGAGACGGGCACCACCCTGCGGGAGAACGGCCTGCGGGTGGTGACAGAGTTCATGCCCATCTCGGCCCGCTTCATCGCCAATAAGGCCAGCTACCAGTTCAAGCACCGGGAGATGGACGAGATGCTGGAAAAGCTGCGCGCCGCCCTTGCCGCAAAGGAGGAGAAAAAATGATAAAGCTGTACAACTTCGATGAGCTGAAGCCTGAAGAGATCCTGAACCGCGACATCCGCGCGGAGAAAAACGTAGAGGATGTGGTGGACGGCATCATCGCCGACGTCCGCGCCCGGGGCGACGAGGCCCTGAAGGAATACGCCCTCAGGTTCGACGGGGCAAAGCTCGAGAACCTCCAAGTGACGCAGGAGGAGATCGAAGAGGCCTTTGCAGGGATGGACGGCTACTTCCTCGAGACGCTGCGGGAGGCCGCGGCCAACATCGAGGCCTTCCACCGCCAGCAGGTGCACAAGAACTTTGTGATGAACGACAAGCCCGGCATCGTGCTGGGCCAGAAATACAGCCCCATCGAGAAGGCGGGCGTCTACGTCCCCGGCGGCACAGCGGCCTACCCTTCCACCGTCCTGATGGACGTCATCCCGGCCAAGGTGGCGGGCGTTTCGGAGATCGTGATGACGACTCCTGCAGGGAAGGACGGTAAGGTGAACCCCGTCATCCTCGCTGCCGCGGCCACCGCAGGCGTGACGAAGATCTTCAAGACCGGCGGCGCACAGGCCGTGGCTGCGCTGGCCTACGGCACCCAGACCATCCCGGCCGTCGATAAGATCGTCGGCCCGGGCAACATCTACGTCGCCACCGCCAAGCGGAAGGTCTTCGGTAAGGTGGGCATCGACATGATCGCCGGCCCCAGCGAGATCCTGGTGCTGGCCGACGGCGGCTGTGACCCCGCATGGGTCGCCGCCGACCTTCTGAGTCAGGCCGAGCACGACAAGCTGGCAAGCCCCGTCCTCGTCACCGACAGCGCCGACCTTGCCAAGGCCGTGCAGGCCGAGCTGGAAGTTCAGATCCCCCAGCTGCCCCGCGCCGCCATCGCCCGGGCCAGCGTGGACGACAACGGCAAGATCATCGTCTGCTCTGACCTGCGCAAGGCCATCGAAGCCTGCAACATCATCGCACCGGAGCACCTCGAGGTCTGCATCGACGACCCCTTCAGCGTGCTGAACGAGATCAAAAACGCGGGCAGCATCTTCCTCGGGCGGAACGTCCCCGAGGCGCTGGGGGACTACTTCGCCGGCCCGAACCACACCCTGCCCACCAGCGGCACGGCCCGCTTCTCCAGCCCCTTGGGCGTGGACGACTTCGTCAAGAAGTCCAGCTTCCTCTATTACACCCGGGAGGCGCTGGAAAAGGCCGCGCCCCGCATCGCTGACTTCGCCGAGCGGGAGGGCCTGCACGCCCACGCCCGCAGTGTGACCATACGATACGATAAATAAAGGGGGATCATTATGAGCCGTTTTCTTTCTCCCACGCTGGAAGCTGTCACTCCCTACACCCCGGGGGAGCAGCCGCAGGACCAGCAGTACATCAAGCTGAACACCAACGAAAGCCCCTACCGCCCCTCTCCGGCGGTGGTGGCGGCGGTGAGCGAGGCCGAGGTGGAAAAGCTCCGCCTCTACTCCGACCCCGCCTGTGCCGAGCTGCTGCGGACGGCAGCGGCCCACTTCAATTTGCAGCCCGACCAGATCATGCCCGGCAACGGCAGCGACGAGAACCTCTTCTTCGCCCTGCGGGCCTTCTGCGACGAGGCGCATCCGCTGGCCTATGCAGACATCACCTACGGCTGCTACGGCGTCTGGTGCGGCCTGATGCACATTCCCAGCCACATCATCCCTCTGAAGGATGACTTCACCCTCGACCCAGCCGACTATTACGGCCTGAACGAGACCATCGTTATCGCCAACCCCAACGCCCCCACCGGTCTGGCCCTGCCCCGCAGCGCCATCGAGGGCATCCTGAAGGCGAACCCCGACAACGTGGTCATCGTGGACGAGGCCTATGTGGACTTCGGCGGCGAGAGCTGTGTACCCCTCATCGACCAGTACGAAAATCTGCTGGTCATCCAGACCTTCTCGAAGTCCCGTCAGCTGGCCGGTGCCCGTCTGGGCCTTGCGATGGGCAGTGCAAAGCTCATCGCCGACCTCAACCGGGTCAAGTTCAGCCTCAACCCCTACAACATCAACCGCCTGACCCTGAAGGCCGGCAAGGCCGCGCTGGAGGATACGGCCTATTTCGAAAAGACCTGTGCCGCCATCGTCGAAACCCGCAGCTGGACGAAGCAGCAGCTGGAAGCGCGGGGCTTCACCGTGCTGGACAGCCGGACCAACTTCCTCTTCGCCTCCACCGGGAAAAAGGGCGGCGGCGAGCTGTATCGGAAGCTGAAGGAAAAGGGGGTGCTGGTGCGCCATTTCGACGCGCCCCGCATCACCGACTGGCTGCGGATCACCATCGGCACGCCGGAGGATATGGAAGCCCTGCTGCGGGCGCTGGATGAAATTTTGGAGGGTTGAGCCATGCGGGAAGTGACCATAGAGCGGAACACGAACGAGACACAGATCGAGCTGACCCTGAACCTCGACGGCGCAGGCCGGTATCAGGTGGACACCGGGTGCGGCTTTCTGAATCATATGCTGGAGCTGTTCGCCCGGCATGGCCGGTTCGATCTGGTGCTCACCTGCCACGGCGATGTGGAGGTGGACTATCACCACACCACCGAGGATGTGGGCATCGCGCTGGGGCAGGCCTTTGCCGAGGCGCTGGGCGATATGCGGGGCATCCACCGGTACGGCAGCTTCTACCTGCCGATGGACGAGGCCCTCATCCTCTGCGCCGTGGACATCTCGGGCCGCTGCACCCTGAACTGGGACATCCGCTGTCAGACCGAGAAGGTGGGCGACTTCGACGTGGAGTGCGCCAAGGAATTCTGGCTGGGCTTTGCCCGCAGCGTGCCCGCCACCGTCCATTTCGTCCGGTTCGCGGGCGAGAACACCCACCACATCTTAGAGGCGGCCTTCAAGGGTGCCGGCCGGGCACTGGCCGACGCCGTCCGCATCGACACCGCCCACCGGGACGAGATCCCTTCTACGAAAGGACTGCTGGTATGATCTGCATCATCGACTACGGCGTGGGCAACCTGTTCAGCCTGAAGTCCAGTCTGGCCCATCTGGGGCTGGACGCAGCGGTCAGCGCCGACCCCGCCGACATCCGTGCCGCCGACCGGCTCATCCTGCCGGGGGTCGGGGCCTTCGGGGACGCCATGGCAAAGCTCGAGGCCACCGGCCTTGTGCCGGTCATCAAGGAGGAAGCGGAGAAAAAGCCCCTCCTTGGCATCTGCCTCGGGATGCAGCTGCTGTTTGAAAAGAGTTTCGAATACGGCGAGCACCCGGGCCTCGGCTTTGTGCCGGGGCAGGTCTGCCCGCTGGCCCCTGACCTTGGCGATAAGACCCTGAAAGTGCCTCAGATCGGCTGGAACGCCGTCCACATCCTGCACGACGACCCGATTTTCAAGTACGTCCGGGACGGCGAGTATTTCTACTACGTCCACAGCTACTACGGCAAGAACTGCGCCGCCAACACGCTGGCCGTCAGCGACTATTCCCTCCCCGTCACCGGTGTGGTGAAGGCGGGCCGGGTGTACGGCACTCAGTTCCACCCGGAAAAGAGCGGCGACGCGGGACTGCGGCTGCTGCGGGCGTTCAGCGAGTTGTAAACTTAAAGGCGGCTTGCCCTCTCCGTCAGCGCTGCCGCGCTGCCACCTCTCCCAAAGGGAGAGGCTTTTGGCTCCCCCTTTGGGGGAGCTGTCACCGAAGGTGACTGAGAGGGCAAGCCCGCTAAAGGAGAAACGAAATGCAATTATTCCCAGCCATTGACCTGCGGGGCGGAAACGTCGTGCGCCTGACGCAGGGCGACTACGATAAAATGACCGTCTACGGCGAAGACCCCTGCGCACAGGCGCGGGCCTTTCTGGACGCCGGGGCCAAGAACCTCCATGTCGTCGATCTGGACGGCGCGAAGGACGGCACCCTTTCCAACTACGACACCATCGCCGCGCTGGCCAAACAGGGCGGCTTATACATCGAGGTGGGCGGCGGCATCCGCACCGAGGAGCGCATCGAACGATACCTCTCCCTCGGGGTGGGCCGGTGCATCCTCGGCAGCGTGGCCGTGACGGACTTCGATTTCACGGCCCGGATGCTGAAAAAATACGGCGACAAGATCGCCGTGGGCGTAGACGCCAAGGACGGCTATGTGGCCATCCACGGCTGGAAGGAGGTCAGCGCCGAGCCGGGCGTGGCCTTCTGCCAGCGTCTGGCCGAGGCGGGCTGCAAGGCCATCATCTACACCGACATCGCCTGCGATGGCGCGATGCAGGGCACCAACCTCGCCCTCTACCGTCAGCTTGCAAGGGAAGTGCCCGGCGTCGCCATCACGGCCAGCGGCGGCATCTCCTCGGAGCAGGAGCTGCTGGAGCTGGAAGAGATGGGCACCGCCGCCGCCATCCTCGGCAAGAGCCTGTATACCGGCGCACTGGACCTTCGACGCTGCGTTGCGCTGGTGCAGAAGTAAGGAGCTGGATCATGATCACAAAACGCATCATTCCCTGTCTGGACGTCCGCAGCGGGCGGGTCGTCAAGGGCACGAACTTCGAGGGCATCAAGGACGTGGCCGACCCGGTGGAGATGGCCCGGATGTACAACGCGGCCGGCGCAGACGAGCTGGTGTTCTACGACATCACGGCCAGCGCCGAGGGCCGCTCCCTCTTCACCGACATCCTTACCCGGGTGGCCAGCGAGATCTTCATCCCCCTCACCGTGGGCGGCGGCGTCAACACGCTGGACGACTTCGACCGGGTACTCAAGTGCGGGGCCGATAAGGTCAGCGTCAACTCGGGCGCGCTGAAGGACCCCTCCCTCATCCCGGCGGCGGCGAAGCGCTACGGCGACCAGTGCGTCGTCCTCTCCGCCGACGTCAAACGGGTGGGCGGGCAGTTCCGCGTCTTTGCCAAGGGCGGGCGCGAGGATACCGGCCGGGACGCACTGGAATGGATCAAGTGGTGCGTGGACAACGGCGCGGGCGAGGTCTGCCTCAACAGCATCGACACCGACGGCGTGCGCAACGGCTTCGACCTTGAGATGCTGGACGCCGTGGCGGCCCGGGTGAACGTGCCCATCATCGCCAGCGGCGGCGCGGGCAAAAAGGAAGATTTCCTCGAGCTGTTCCGCCACGAGGGCATCGACGCGGGCCTTGCGGCGGGCATCTTCCACCAGAAGCTGCTCACCATCCGGGCACTAAAGGAGTACTTAAACGAAAATGGTGTGGAAATGCGGCTGTAAATGCTTGCGTTTGCCCGCCGAATACGCTAAACTATAGCTGTCCCCCTGCGGGGAAGGAGAAACATTATGGATCTGAAGTTTGACGAAAAGGGCCTCATCCCTGCCATCGTGCAGGACCACTACACCAAAGAGGTGCTGACCCTCGCCTACATGAACGCCGAGACGCTGGCGCTGACCATCGCGGAGGGCCGGACGGTGTTCTGGAGCCGCAGCCGTCAGGAGATCTGGCGCAAGGGCGAGACCAGCGGCAACGTCCAGCGGGTGGTGTCCATCACCGCCGACTGCGACGCCGATGCGCTGGTGGTGGAGGTCGTCAAGAGCGGCCCCGCCTGCCACACCGGTGCCGAGAGCTGCTTCTTCAACGAAGTGTATGTTTCCCCCGAGCTGAAGCAGTTCAGCTGGCAGGGGCTGTATGACCTCATCAAGGGCCGCAAAACCAGCCCCAAGGAGGGCAGCTACACCACCTACCTCTTCGAGAAGGGCAAGGAAAAGATCCTCAAGAAGGTGGGCGAGGAGTGCACGGAGGTCATCATCGCGGGCGAAAAGGAAGACAAGGCCGAGACGGTCTACGAGATCAGCGATCTGGCATACCATGTGCTGGTGCTGATGGTGCAGGCCGGCATCACGGTGGAGGACGTCACCCGCGAGCTGGAAAAACGCCACGTTATCGACCACAAGGTCAAACAGGAAAGGATGCAGTGATTCACTATGGCAGATTACAAGAAGTCCAGTGTCCATTGTCACTCGACGATGTGCGATGGCAAAAACACCTTACAGGAGATGGCCTCCGCCGCGTGTGCGCAGGGGCTGACCACACTGGGCTTCACGGGCCATAGCTACACCCAGCGCGACCGTGAATACTGCATGAGTCCCAGCCGCACGGCCCAGTACAAGGCCACCATCGCCAAGCTCAAGACCGAGTACAAGGGCAAGGTGGACATCCTCTGCGGCATCGAGTGGGACCTGCTGAGCGAGGACAAGCGCACCGGCTACGACTACTGGATCGGCTCGGCGCACCACCTCTACGGCAAGAACACCGGCAAGTATTATGAGATCGACTTCCGCCCGCAGGATCTGCACGACTGCATCTACGACGACTTCGACGGCGACCCGCTGGCCGCTGTGGAGGCCTACTTTGCCGAGGTGGAGAAGGTGGCGGCCATGGGTCCCGACATCCTCGCCCACATCGACCTCATCAAGAAGCTGAACGCCGACGGCGAGTTCTTCGATGAGGAGGCTCCCCGCTACAAGGCCGCAGCCCTCAAGGCACTGGCTGTGGCCAAAGAGCACGGCTGTCGGCTGGAAGTGAATACCGGCGGCGTCTACCGCGGCTACCGCAAGGACTTCTACCCCGGCGCATGGATGCTGGGCGAGTGGCAGAAGATGGGCGGCCGGGTCATCATCACCTCCGACGCCCACGACATCGGCAGCCTGACCTTCGGCTTCGACGAGGCCGCAGCTGCCATCAAGGCCGCAGACTTCTCCAGCGTGGACGTGCTGACGGCCAACGGCTTCGAGACGCAGGAGCTGTAACCCCTGAATTTTGCAGCAAGGCTGCCGTGCAGTTTATCTGTGCGGCGGCCTTGTTTTCTGGTAAACGGCCTGCGCCCTCTCAGGCGCTCACGGAGAGGGCAAGCCGCCTGAAGTTATGAAGGAGAACGCCTATGACCCGATCCCCCGCAAAAAAATCGTTTTTCAGCCAGAGCGTGGACCTGATGAACGGCCCTATCTTCCAGAGCCTCGTCATCTTCATGCTCCCCATTCTGGTGTCGAGCCTCTTCCAGCAGCTCTACAACACCGTGGACACCATGATCGTGGGCAATGTGCTGGGTGACACCGCCCTTGCTGCCATCGGGGCCTGCGGGGCCATCTACGAGCTTCTGGTCGGCTTCGGCATCGGCATCGGCAACGGCCTTGCCATCGTCGCAGCGCGCTCCTACGGGGCCGGAGACAACGAGCAGCTCAAGCAGACCGTTGCAGGCTCCATCGTCATCGGACTCATCGCGTCGGCGGTCATCACACTGGCGGGCGCGATGGGCCTGCGCCCGCTGCTGGAGCTGCTGGACACCCCGGTCGAGATCTTTGAGGACGCCTACCGCTATATCATCATCATCGACTACGGCGTCTTCATCATGTTCGCTTACAACCTCTGTGCCGGTCTGCTGCGAGCCATCGGCAACAGCTTCATGCCGCTGGTCTTCCTCATCCTCTCGTCGGTGCTCAATGTCATCCTCGACCTCTGGTTCATCGCCGTGCTGGGCATGGGGGTGGCCGGTGCGGGCGTGGCCACGGTCATCTCGCAGGGAGTGTCGGTGGCGCTCTGCATCCTGTACGTCTTCCGCAGTGCCCGGCTGCTCCTGCCCGAGAAAAAGCACTTCCATGTGGGCAGCCGCCTCTACTGGGAGCTGTTCAGTCAGAGCATCTCGATGGGCCTTATGAGCAGCATCGTCTCGGCAGGCTCGGTGGTGCTGCAATATGGCATCAACGGGCTGGGCACACTGGTCATCGCGGGCCACACCGCCGCCCGGAAGCTCTTTTCCTTCACGGATATGCCTCTGGTGGCGATGGCCTCCGCCTGCTCGACCTTCGTATCCCAGAACTACGGCGCGAACCACCCCGACCGCGTCCGGCGCGGGATGCGGGACGTCATCCTCTACAGCATCGTGGTGGCCGCCGCCATCACGGTGCTGATGAGCGTGGGGGCAGAATGGATGGTACGGCTGGTGTCCGGTTCCTCTGAGCCGGTGGTGCTGGAAAACGGCGCACGGTATCTGATCTGGAACGGCCCCTTCTACGCCGTGCTGGGCGTCCTGCTGGCGAGCCGGTATGCACTGCAGAGCATGGGCGAAAAAGTACTGCCCCTCCTGTCCAGCGTCATCGAATTTCTGGGCAAGATCGTCTTTGTCATGGTGTTCATCCCCCGCTTCGCGTACAACGCAGTCATCCTCTGTGAGCCGGTCATCTGGTGCTTCATGACCGCCGAGCTGATGACGGTCTATCTGCACAATTCGTTCGTCTTTCCGAAGAAGAAGAAATAAAGCATCCTCGCATAAAAAAAGAGACAGGCAGCCCCTTCCGGGGAAGCCTGTCTCTTTTTTCTTATGCAGGAAACGCCTTGCTTATCGGCCCAGCATCTCCTTTGCGGTCTTGCAGATGGTGGCGGCGTCCAGACCATACTCGCGCAGCAGATCCCATGCAGGGCCGGAGCAGCCGAACTTGTCCTGCACGCCCACGCGGCGGACGGGGGTGGGCAGCTTCTCGCTCAGAAGCGAGCAGACGGCCTCGCCCAGACCGCCGATGACGTTGTGCTCCTCGGCGGTGACGATCTTGCCGCACTCCTTGGCTGCCTTGAGGATGATCTCCTCATCCAGAGGCTTGATGGTGTGGATGTTGAGGACGCGGGCGTGGATGCCCTCGGCGGCCAGCGTCTCAGCGGCCTTGCGGGCCTCGTTGACCATCAGGCCGGTGGCCACGATGGCGATGTCATTGCCCTCGGTGAGCTGCTCGCCCTTGCCGATCTCGAAGTGGTAGTTGGCCTCGTCGTGGAACACAGGGACGGCCAGACGACCGAAGCGGAGGTAGACCGGCCCCTGCATCTCGTAGGCAGCGCGGACAGCAGCCCGGGCCTCCACATCGTCAGCGGGGCAGATGATGGTCATGCCGGGCAGGCTGCGCATGAGGGCGAAGTCCTCGCAGCACTGGTGGGAAGCGCCGTCCTCACCGACGGAGATACCGCCGTGGGTGGCGCCGATCTTGACGTTCAGGCGGGGATAGGCCACGGAGTTGCGGATCTGCTCAAAGGCACGGCCCGCAGCGAACATGGCGAAGCTGGACACGAAGGGGACATAGCCCATGGTGGACAGACCGGCGGCAACGCCCATCATGTTGGCTTCGGCGATACCGCAGTCGAAGTGGCGGCTCGGGTAAGCCTTGCGGAACATCCCGGTCTTGGTGGCGGCGGCGAGGTCGGCGTCCAGCACCACCAGATCATCATGGCCTTCAGCGGCCAGTGCTTTCAGAGTATTGCCGTAGCTCTCGCGGGTCGCGATCATTTTCACATCTGCCATCTTACTTGTCCTCCTGTTCCAGCGCGGCGTAGGCTGCGTTCAGCTCCTGCATGGCCACAGCGTACTCTTCGTCGTTGGGGCCTTTGCCGTGCCAATCCACAGAGTTGGTCATAAAGGAGACGCCGGTGCCCTTGACGGTGTCCAGAATGATGCAGGTGGGCTTGTCGTTCTCAGCGTGGAACGCCTTGACAGCCGCCTCGATCTGGTCGTAGTCGTGGCCGTTGATGGTCAGGACGTTGAAGTTGAACGCCTTCAGCTTCTCTTCCAGCGGGGCGCTGTTCATGACCGTCTCGGTAGTGCCGTCGATCTGGAGATGGTTGCGGTCCAGCATGACGCAGAGGTTGGAGAGCTTATAGTGGGCGGCAAACATGAACGCCTCCCAGCACTCGCCCTCTTCCACCTCGCCATCGCCAAGGATGGTGTAGACATTGACCGGCTTTTCGCTGATCTTTGCGCCCAGAGCCATGCCGCAGGCGGCGGACACACCCTGACCCAGACTGCCGGTGGACATATCCACGCCCGGCGTCTCATTCATGTTGGGGTGGCCCTGCAGGTAGCTGCCGATCTTGCGCAGGGTCTTGAGGTCTTCCACCGGGAAGAACCCGCGCTCGGCCAGCGCAGCGTAGAGCGCCGGGGCGGCGTGGCCCTTGGACAGCACCAGACGGTCGCGGTCCGGCTTTTTCGGAGCCTTGGGGTCAACATTCATATCCACGAAATAGAGGTAAGACAGCACCTCGGCGATGTCCAGACTGCCGCCCGGATGGCCGCACTTGGCGCTGTGAGTTCCCTCGATCACGCCCATGCGGATGTGGCAGGCGTGCTTGGCAAGGGTGAGCTTTTCTGCATTTGTCATGATGGTCCTCCCGTATGAACCTCAGAATTTGCAAGGTAACAGCCGCGCAAGGTGCGGCTCCTGCCGCCTCATTGCGCTATAATTCAAGTTTATATTATCTATTCTGTGCAAAAAGGTCAAGCTTCTTCCAGCAAAATGTACACACGCGGTCAAAAACCGCCCCAAACGCATCCTTTTTTGGTCAATTTGCGGTCTGATTTGCACTGGTCTTGACAAATCCTGCGGCACTCTGCTATAATTTTCACGATTTCCGGCAGGAAGCCGGGCCTGCGGGCCGAAGCCCGCCGCACGCTTATTTTCCGCCGTACTTTTTGCAACAGACGCCATGAAGGGGTCTGCCTTTGGGATGCATTTCCAAGGGCAGACCCCTTTTTCTGTCCCGGTGCGGCCTGCAAGGAGGAACTCCGATGAAAACGAAACACACCTCTCCGGCCCGCAGCATCGTGCTGGCTGCACTCTTTCTGGCTCTGGCCTTCGTCCTGCCCATGGTGACGGGCCATGTGCCGCAGGTAGGCAATATGCTCTGCCCCATGCATTTCCCCATCCTGCTCTGCGGCTTCGTGCTGGGTGGGCCATGGGGTCTGGCCGTGGGCTTCGCGGCCCCGCTGCTCCGCTCGGTGCTCTTCGGGATGCCCCCGCTGTACCCCATCGCCCTCTCGATGGCCTTTGAGCTGGCTGCCTACGGCGCGGTGTCCGGCTGGCTCTACCGCCGGGTGAACCACACATTGCCCATGACCTATGCTGCCCTCGCGGCGGCCATGGTGGCCGGACGCCTCGTTTGGGGCGCAGTCCGCTTCCTGCTGGCAGGCCTCAGCGGCTCCAGCTTTCCCTTCTCGGCCTTCCTGTCCGGCGCACTCTTCACCGCTGTGCCCGGCATCATCGCCCAGCTGGTGCTCATCCCCCTCATCGTCACCGCACTGCAGAAGGCAAAGGTCATCGACTGAGCCTTTTCCGGAAAACGAAACAATGGCTGGAGCCGCGCGGCTCCAGCCATTGTTTTTTTGCACTTTACTTGCGGAGGAAGTCCGGCAGGGGCTTGCCCTGCTTGCGCCACTGATGATACTCAGCGGTAGCGGCGAACTCCACGTCGCCGGCGGAGTTCAGCGCCGTCTCGACGGAGTCCTGGATCACGCCGATGATGAAGCCGACGCCGACCATCTGCATGGCCACATCATTGGAGATGCCGAACAGGGAGCAGGCCATCGGGATGAGCAGCAGGGAGCCGCCGGCCACGCCGGAAGCGCCGCAGGCACCCAGAGCAGACATGGCGCTCAGGACGATGGCGGCAGGCAGAGTCACGGGGATGCCCAGCGTGTTGGCCGCAGCCAGCGTCATAATGGTGATGGTGATGGCCGCGCCGTCCATGTTGATGGTCGCGCCCAGAGGGATGGAGACGGAATACATATCCTTATCGAGGCCCAGCTTCTCGCACAGGGCCATGTTGACGGGGATGTTGGCCGCCGAGCTGCGGGTGAAGAATGCGGTCAGGCCGGACTCCTTCAGGCAGCGGAACACCAGCGGATAGGGGTTGCAGCGCAGATAGATGAACATGATGAAGGGGGAGACGATGAGCGCCATGAACAGCATGGTGCCCACCAGCAGGCCCAGCAGCTTGCCGTACTGGGTGAAGATGGCCAGACCGTTGCCCGACACGTTGGTATACACCAGACCCATGATGCCGAAGGGGGCCAGATTGATGATCCAGCGCACCACCTGCGACACCGCATCGGCGGTATCGGCAAGGAACTTCTTGGTGGTGTCAGAGCCGATGTTCTTCATGGCAAGGCCGAACATACAGGCCCAGAACAGGATGCCGATGTAGTTGCCGCTCATCAGAGCGCTGATGGGGTTGGCGACAAAGTTGGTGAGCAGGGTGCTCAGCACCTCGCCCAGACCCTGCGGCACCACGTCCGACTGGGCGGCATCAGCCAGAACGACCGACACGGGGAACATAAAGCTCGTAACGGAAGCGATGGCCGCCGCAAGGAAGGTGGTCAGCATATACAGCCAGATGACCGTACCGAAGCGGCGGTCCAGCTTGGAGCTGCCCTGCGCCAGCGCACTGGCCACGATGACGAACACCAGCACCGGGGCGATACCCTTCAGCGCGCCGACGAACAGGCTGCCCAGCTCGCCGACCCAGCCCGCACCCGGCACCGCAAGCGCCAGCACCGCACCGATGACCAGACCGGCGACGATGCGAAGGATGAGGCTGACCTCATTGTACTTCTTTGCCACGGCTTTTACGCCATTCATCATATCAAAACACTCCTCCACAATGTGTGCGTGCACCGCGCACACTTTTCTGTCTCTTTCCCAAAGACAAGTGTTATTATAGCACACACGGCAGAAAAGTCAAAGGTTTTCCGCAGATATTTCGGGCGATTCCATCCGATTTCCCCCTTTTCCTCCCGACCCCGCCGGCAAAGCTGTATTTATGCCGCATACAAAGTTAAGATATTTCACCCAGCAAGGCAGAAAAATCCCCCGGCAGAGAAACTCTGCCGGGGGAAAGTCATTCTTATTTATTTTCAGTCGTCCAGATAGGTCACTTTGCCGGGGACGAAGCCCTTGATGCCCATGCCGGGGGCGTCCGAGACGGTGATGTCCTTCTCGTTGAAGACCGCACCGCCAAGGATGTGGTCCTCGCTGCAGAGCACCGGGCCGTCCAGATCGACCTTCGTGATGATCTTTTTGGCGCAGGCCAGCTCCACCGCCGCATTGACGGAGATCTTTGCCTCCAGCATACAGCCGATCATGCACTCGACGCCGTAGACCTCCGCCGCCGAGGCGATGCGGAGGGCGTTGGTGATGCCGCCGCACTTCATCAGCTTGATGTTCACAAAGTCCGCCGCGCCGGTCTGCATGATGCGCAGGGCATCTGCGGGGCTGAACACGCTCTCGTCGGCCAGCACAGGCACGCTGGCGTTCCGGGTGACGTACTGCATCCCCTCGAGGTCAGCGGCAGGCACAGGCTGCTCGACGAACTCGATGTCGAGGCCCTTTTCCTGCATCTGGTCGAGGATGCGGACGGCCTGCTTCGCATTCCACGCCTGATTGGCGTCGATGCGGATCCTGACCTCTTTTCCCACAGCCTCGCGGACTGCGGCCAGACGGGCCACATCCAGCTCCGGGTCGATGCCCACCTTGACCTTCAGGCAGTCATAGCCCCGCTCGAGGGCCGTGCGGGCGTCCCGCGCCATCTCCTCCGGCGGGTTGACGCTGATGGTGATGTCGGTGACGATATTGCTGCGCGCGCCGCCCAGCATCCGGTAGACCGGGGCACCGTACTTCTGGCCCAGCAGGTCCCACAGGGCCATGTCCACCGCCGCCTTTGCGCTGGTGTTGTGCACGAGGGCCTTCTGCACCGCAGCGGTCAGATCCTCGAACTCGTCGAGGTCGCGGCCAAGGATGGCCGGGGCGATGTGGTCCCGGATGGCCCCGATGATGGCCCCGGTGGTGTCGCCGGTGATGACGCCGGTGGGAGGTGCCTCGCCGTAGCCCACCGCGCCGGTGTCGGTGTGCAGCTCAACGATGACGTCCTCCACGCTGCGCACGGTGCGCAGCGCCGTCTTGAAGGGGACGCGGAGCGGGGTCGAGATGCGGCCCAGCTTTACCTGTGTGATCTTCAATGTCCAGTCCCTCCTTATTCTGCCCGCAGAGGCAGAGTCGCAGACAGCTTCTGATAGGCGATGCGGGGCTTGCCGTCATCCGCTAAGATGATGCCGCAGCGGGCAAAGCCGTTCTTCTCGAGAAGATGCTGCATGATCTTGTTGTCCTCGTGGGTGTCGGCGCGCAGGCTCTCGCAGTGTTCGAGACACCATGTAATGACCTCGTCCGTCACGCCTTTGCGATGGCCCGCCGAGGCCAGCCGGTGGATGGTGCCGTAGGGCAGGGTGTCGTTGAGCCACTTGCCACCCTCGATCTTTGCATAGGTGGGGTCCGGCCCCAGAATGAAGGCGAACACCGCCTCAAGCCGGCCGTTGACCGTATAGATGAACAGCCGGTTGGCGTCGATGTCCTCTTCCAGCATCTCTCTCGGTGGATAGCCGTCACCCCACTGGGTCGGGTTGCCCGAAGCAGCCATCACCTTCCGGGCACGGGCATAGATATCTAAGATCTGCTCCAAATCAGAGTGTCTTGCTCCACGAAACATTCCGTTTCCACCCTTTCTTTCTGTGCGCCGCGGCGCACGTCTGGCTTCTATTGTAGCACACTCCGCCTCATTTTTCCATGCACAGACACCAAAAGGCGTCCCGAAGGCACGGGACGCCTTTTGGTGCATCTTGATCTTACCAGCTCAGGCCGGGGTGCGGGTGCGGACGGCGCGGCTCTGGCGGTACTCGCGGGGGCTTTGGCCGTAGCGCTCATGGAACAGGCGGTAGAAGTAGCTGGTGTTCTCGTAGCCGACATAGGTGATGATCTGCTGGATGTTCCAGTCGCTGCGGCGCAGCAGACGGGCGGCCGTCTCCATCCGGTGCTTCTGAAGCAGCTCCTTGTAGGTGCGGCCGGTCTGCGCCCGGACGCACTCGCTGACATAGGCCAGCGAGACGCCGTAGCTGCGGGCCACATTGGAAAGGCTGGCCTCGCGGTAATTTTGGGTGATCTCATCCAAAGCCGCCTGCACCAGCTCGGCGCGGCTGACGGCCACACCGTGGGCTTCCAGCGGGAATTTCTTGGTGTCCATAGGTATCCTCCGTTGCGGCGCGGCCCGCCGGGAGACAAGGGGATGTCGGAGCCGGGCCGCGCTCAGGTCTCACAAGCGCCCCCTTTGGGAGGCTTCTGCTTATAATACGACACAGCGCGGCCTGAAATTGCACCGGAGAGGAAAAATCCCCAAAATTTTTCAGACGGGGTTTCGGCGCACAAACAAAAGCTGCCGCCCACACCCGGGCAGCAGCTTTTCAGGAAAAGAAAAAGAGGAAAACAGAACTCAGAACATATTCTCGTGGTGATACCGGCCGGTGCGCAGGAACTCCACCCACTCGGCGACGTTCACAGCGTGGTCGCCGATGCGCTCAAGGTACTTGATGACCATCAGCACATCGAGGGCGGCGTCGATCTTCCCGGGGTCGGCAGCGATCTCCGCTGCCAGCATCCGCTTGATGCTGTTGAAGTCGTAGTCCACGGCATCGTCGGCCTCGATGACGGCTTTTGCTGCTGCCTCATCCTCTGCCGCAAAGGCGGCCATGGCGTCGTTCAGCATCTTGTGGGCTTTCCGGCCCATCTCAATGCTCTTGCTCACGGCGGGGTCGCCCGCCTTGCGGACACCGGCCAGATGGGGCACGATCTCCGCGATGTCGGCGGCGTGGTCGCCGATGCGCTCCACATCCGTCACAACCTTCATGGCTGCGGAGATAAAGCGCAGGTCGCTGGCCACCGGCTGCTGGCGGAGCAGCAGGGTCATGCAGCGGTGCTCGATGTCCCGCTCCATCCGGTTGACCTCAGAGTCGCCCTTGATGATCTCCTTTGCCCCCTCGGCGTCAGCCGTGCAGAGGGACTCCAGCGCATCCTCCACCGCGTCGGCGGACAGCTGGCCCATCTTGGCCAGCAAAGCCTTCAGGGCCGCGAGGTCGGCGTCGTACTGTGTGCGTGTGCTCATATCGCAAACCCTCCTTTTTAACCGAAGCGGCCCGAGATGTAGTCCTCGGTGCGCTTGTCCTTCGGGGTGCTGAAGATCTCACTCGTGGGGCCGCACTCCACCAGCTCGCCCAGCAGGAAAAAGGCCGTGCGGTCGCTGATACGGGCTGCCTGCTGCATATTGTGAGTGACGATGACCACGGTGTAGTTCTTCTTCAGCTCGCTCATCAGCTCTTCGACCTTCATGGTGGAGCCGGGGTCGAGGGCGCTGGTCGGCTCGTCCATCAGCAGCACTTCCGGCTTGACCGCCAGTGCCCGGGCGATGCACAGGCGCTGCTGCTGGCCGCCGGAAAGGCCCAGCGCGCTCTTCCTGAGGCGGTTTTTCACCTCGTCCCAGAGGGCAGCGCCCCGCAGAGAGCTTTCCACCAACTCGTCCAGCTCCGCCTTATTGTGGACGCCGTGGAGCTTGGGGCCGTAGGTGATGTTGTCGTAGATGCTCATGGGGAAGGGGTTTGCCTTCTGGAAGACCATGCCAACGCGGCGGCGCAGGTCGGTCAGCTGCATCTCTTTCGAGAAAATATCCTCGCCCCGCAGCCGGACATCGCCCTCGATGCGGACATTCGGCACAAGGTCATTCATCCGGTTCAGGGTCTTCAGAAAGGTGGATTTGCCGCAGCCTGAGGGGCCGATGAGGGCCGTGATCTCTTTTTCGCCCACATCCAGCGAGATGCCCTTGAGGGCCTTGAAGTCGCCGTACCAGAGGTTCAGGTTCTTGGCCGAGATGACCGGCGTATTGTTATCCATAAAATATGACCTCTTACTGTTTCTGTTTCAGCTTTGTTTTTGCCAGACGGGCTGCAAGGTCGATGAGGAGCACCAGCACCAGCAGCACCGCACCGATGCCCCACGCGGAGGCAAAGTCGCCGTCCTCAAAAGCCCGCAGATAGAGCAGGACCGAGAGGGTCGCGCCGTTGGAGGTGTAGGCCTTGGCGATGCTGCCCGCGATGACCTCCGCCGCACCTGCGGTAAAGAGGAGGGCGGCGCTTTCGCCCACGATGCGGCCCACAGCAAGGATGCAGCCGGTGACGATGCCGTCGATGCTGCACGGGAGCACGATGGTGCGGATGATGTGCCACTTGCCTGCGCCGAGGCCCAAGGCACCCTCACGGTAGCCCTGAGGCACCGTCTTGAGCGACTCCTGCGTCGTGCGGATGATGGTGGGCAGGTTCATGACCACCAGCGTCAGACTGCCGGAGAGCAGGCAGGTCTTGAAGCCCATGGTCTGGGCGAAGACCAGCATACCCACAAGCCCGTAGATGATGCTGGGGATGCCCGCCAGCGTCTCATTGGTGAACTCGATGACCTCGATGAGCTTCCGGTTGGAGGCGTACTCGGTCAGGTAGACCGCCGCGCCCACGCCCAGCGGAAGCACGATGAGCAGGGTCAGGAAGATGACATACAAGGTGTTGAGGATGGCGGGAAGGATGCCGTCGGTGCCCTTGAGGACGCTGGCGGTGGTGGAAAGGAAGTTCCAGCTGATGTGGGGGATGCCCCGGATGAGCACCAGCCCGATGACGCCCGCCGTCAGGGCGATGACCAGCACCGCCGCAGCCCAGACCGCCGCCGTCAGCGCGATGTTCCACGCACGGCGGGAGGGGGAGAAATCACGTTTCATCCTTGTTTCCTCCCTTCAGCACAGCGTTGAGCAGCACATTGATGGCCATGATGAAGACGAACAGCACCAGC
Organism: Faecalibacterium sp.; assembly: GCF_052358865.1. NCBI lineage: Bacteria > Bacillati > Bacillota > Clostridia > Eubacteriales > Oscillospiraceae > Faecalibacterium > Faecalibacterium sp. Next base: position 16,572 of record NZ_DAWCVJ010000003.1, on the reverse strand, counting down.
GCGATGCTGAACAGCGCCTGTTTCTGCAGGCCGCTGGCGTAGCTCATCTCCTTCGCAATGGCCGTAGTCAGGAAGGTGACGCTGCGGAAGAGGCTGTCCGGCATATTCGGGCTGTTGCCGGCCACCATCATGACGGCCATGGCCTCGCCGATGGCGCGGCCGATGCCCAGCACGATGCCCGCTGCGATGCCGCTCTTTGCCGCTGGGATGCTGATCTTGAACCATGTTTCGGTGTCCGTAGCGCCCAGCGCGAGGCTGCCCTGCTCATACTCCGGCGGGACGGCGTTGAGGGCCGTCACCGACACCGAGACGATACTGGGCAGGATCATGATGGACAGCACCACGATGGCCGACAGCAGGCAGGCGCCCGAGGCCTTGCCGAAGGCTTTTGCCACCGCAGGCACCAGCACCTGCATCCCCAGCAGACCGAACACCACGCTGGGGATGCCGCTCAGCAGCTCCACCGCCGTGACCACGACGTTCCGCACGCCGGGCGCAGCGGCCTTCGAGAGGAACACCGCCGTCAGCAGGCCCACCGGCACGCCGATGAGGGATGCGCCCAGCGTGCCGTAGATGCTGGAGAGCACAAAGGGCAGGATGCCGTACTTCGGCTCAGCGGCCGTGGAGGCCCACTCGGTGCCGAAGAGGAACTTCAGCGGGCCGATCTTCCCGATGGCGGGCAGGCCCGACAGGAACATATAAACCGTGATGACAGCCACACAGCCCACCGCGAGGATGCCGCAGAGAAAGAAGATGGCATTCATGATGGCCTCCAGCCACTGGGCCGGAGTGCGGGGCAGCTCAAACTTTTTCATAAAAACACCTGAGCGTTCGCGCTCAAAATCACTCGTTCACCGGGACAGCGCCAGCGGTGCGGATGAGGTCGGCTGCGTCAGCGCTGGTAGCAAAGTCGAGGAAGGCCTGAGCCTGAGCGGAGAGGGTGACAGAGTCGTTGGTGACGAAGACAAAGGGACGCTGCACCTCGTAGCTGCCGTCCTTGACGGTCTCTTCGCTGCACTCCACGCCGCCGACGGTCACAGCCTTGACGGTGTCACCGACAGCAGACAGGGAAGCGTAGCCGATGGCCAGAGGGTTGGCCTCCACCGCGCTGATGACAGCGCCGGTAGCGGTCAGCTCCTGTGCGTACTTGCAGGAGTCCTTGACGTCCACGATGCTCTCGAAGCCGTCGCGGGTACCGGAGCCAGCCTCACGGCCCACCAGAACGATCTCGCCGTCGTCGCCGCCGACCTCAGACCAGTTGGTGATCTCGCCGGTGAACATCTGCTTGAGCTGATCGACGGTCAGATCCTCGACCTTGCTGCTCTTGTTGACGATGATGGCGATGCCGTCCAGAGCCACGGTGGTACCGGTGACGCCGGTCTCATCTGCCTTCAGAGCACGGGAGGACAGGCCGATGTCCAGCGTCTTATCGGTCGCGCCGGTGATGCCTGCGCCGGAACCGGTGGGGTCATAGCTGACGGTGACGTCCGGCTCGATCTCGGCGAAGCCCTCGGTCAGAGCAGCGATGACGTTCTTCATGGAGGTGGAACCGCCGGTGGCCACATTGCCGGACAGGGCAGCGCCGGAAGCGGCAGACTCCGCCGTGCTGGAGACGGCTGCAGAAGAAGCAGCGGCAGAAGAAGCTGCACCGCCGCAGGCGGTCAGGGCAGCAGCAGCGGCAGCAGCGCCGCAGATGGACAGGAACGAACGACGAGTGATCTTTTTCATCATAAATATCTCCTTCGGATGGGCCGGCCCTTCGCTCTGGCCGGGATGTGTTTTCCTTTTTCTTGTTCCCTGTTGTCTCTCTCGGAACGTCTTTATTGTAGCGCGCCGCCCATCCTGCTGCGACCATGCCGGCGCAAAATGCAGGTAAAGCTTTGCGCTGTTGTTTTGCCCCACTGTCATCCTCTGGTAAAGTCCGCGTGGAAAACATAGCAGTCGATTTTACATTTCCGGTCAAACTGTCAAAAACAGCCGCTGACCTTTGTGCATCCCGCCCGGCGGAGGGGACAAAAAAGGCTGCTCCACCCTCCGTGAAGCAGCCTTTTGCGTTCTTTTTTCTTAGAATTTTTCTTCTGCGCCGTCCGGGCGGTAGAGCTGGACGTATTTCCGCCACTTGTCCTCGCCCATGACCCGGCTGTAGCAGTCGGCCAGCGCCTTGTTGGCCTCTCCGGCCTCCATCGCGCCGCCCTCGGCAGGCAGCACCAGCACCCGGAACCATGCATCGAAGAGATGCTCGGTCCAGCCGGTGTCAACAGCGCCGCAGCGGGCGTAGAAGCCCAGACGGCGGACGGCCATCGCCCTGTCGTCCGCCTTTTCGGGGCACTCGGCCTCGATGAGGATGGCTTTTGCACCCTCCTCGTGGGCGGGCAGAGCGGCCAGCAGCTTTGCGCCCACCCCCGAGCTGCGGTAGGCGGGCAGGACGGAGAAATAGTCCAGCTGGCTCACTTCGCAGCCCGCGGGCCGCACCATCAGCAGGTAGGACACCAGCGTGTCCTCCGCGAACACGCCCCATGTGTGGGCCATGCCGGCGGCCTCGCTGTTCAATATCATGCTCAGCGGTTTCAGCTCGCTGGGCGGGAAGTCGCGGCGCATCTCGTCCAGATACACCCGCGTCAGCTCGTCGGCGGTAAGTTTTTTCCAAGTGAGGTTCTGGGGCTTCATATCGGGTTTCCTTTCCTATTGAATTAAAAAATACCGCCGGGCCGGGCACTGAGGCCCGCTCCCGGCGGCGCTGCATCGGATGTTTTACAGCTGCTTGCGCAGGGCGTCGTACACGGCCTGCACATCGCCCTTGATGACCACCTGACAGGCGTTCTTGGCCGGGCGGATCACGCCCTCTGCACCTGCGGCCTTGGCTGCGGCCTCATCCACGGAGGCATAGCTGTGCACCTCGAAGCGGAGGCGGGTAGCGCAGTAGTCCATCTTGATAATGTTCTCTTTGCCGCCGAGGGCTTTCAGGAGGCCGGAGGCCATTGCCTCGCTCTCGGCCGAGGTCATGCTGGGCGTCTCCGCCCCGCCGTTCTTGTGGTCGTGGCAGTACTTGCGGCCAAAATAAAAGCAGGCCATCGCCGCCATCGCCAGAACGATCTTCACCGGCAGAGAGACCGGAAGGAAGGTGACGATGAGTGCAATGACGATGGCAGCGATCCAGCTATAAATATCCATTCCCAAAAACATACGATAATTCCTCCTTTGGGGAACACAGCGGCGGGCACTCCTGGCAGGAAGCGCCCGGGTCTGATCCGGGTACGACTCCATATTAACATACCGCCGGAAAAAAAGAAAGCCTTTTCGCACATCTTTCGCCCCGGGAGCTTGCATCCCGGGCCGGAATCGGGTACTATAAAGGCAGTATATCCCGAATACACGGAAGGAGCATCCTTATGGAATGGACTGATATTCGCCTGACCGTATCCAAAGCCGACGCCGAGGCCGCCGAGGCCGTGGCCACCATGATCGCGGAGGGCGGCATCTATATCGAAGACTACAGTGACATCGAAGAGCAGGTGGAGCAGATCGCCCACGTAGACCTCATCGAGCAGGAGCTGCTGGACAAGCCCCGGGACACCGTCATCATCCATATGTATCTCGAGCCGGGGGACTCCCCGGTGGAGACGCTGGCCCTCATTGCGGCCCGGATGGAGGCCGCAGGCATCCCCTACACCTCCGAGACCGAGGGCGTAGAGCAGGAGGACTGGCAGAACGGCTGGCGCAAGTACTACCACCCGATGGACGTGGGCCAGCGCCTCGCCGTCGTGCCCTCGTGGCAGGACTACGAGACGAGCCGCGTCAAGCTCATCCTCGACCCGGGCCTCGCCTTCGGCACCGGCGGCCACGAGACGACCAACCTCTGCCTTGAGGTGCTGGACGAGCGGGTCAGGGGCGGCGAGCGGGTGCTGGACATCGGCACCGGCAGCGGCATCCTCGCCATCGCGGCCCTTAAACTGGGGGCAGCCGTGGCCGAGGGCGTGGACATCGACCCCGTGGCCGTCCGCACGGCCGGGGAGAACGCCGCCCTCAACGGCGTGGCCGACAAGCTGACCGTCCTCGTGGGCGACCTGTCCGACAAGGCCAGCGGCAAGTACGACATCATCACCGCCAACATCGTGGCCAACGCCATCATGGCGCTGGCCCCCGCCGTCCCCGGCCTGATGGCCGACGACGCCGTCTTCATCGCCAGCGGCATCATCGACAGCCGGAAGAATGAGGTCATCGCCGCGCTGGAAGCTGCCGGCCTCGCCGTGCTGGAAGTGAAGGAGAAGCGCGGCTGGGAGTGCATCGTCTGCAAGAAGGCGTAAATTTTTTAACGGGCTTGCCCTCTCCGTCATTGCTTACGCAATGCCACCTCTCCCAAAGGGAGAGGCTCAAAGCCTCACCGCCGCGTCTTTGGCTCTCCCTCTGGGAGAGCTGTCACCGAAGGTGACTGAGAGGGCAAGGACGCTCAGGAGGAACTATGCCGCACCGTTATTTTACCACCGAGATCTCCGACGGCACTGCCGTGCTGCGGGGGGCTGACGCCCACCATCTCTCCCGCGTCATGCGGGGGAAGCCGGGGGACACCGTCATCCTCTGCGACGGCAACGCCGTGGAATACACCGCCACCATCACCGGCTTCGGCGACGAGACGGTGGAGTTTTCCGTCGAGCCGGGCTATCCCAGCGCCGCCGAACCCACTGTGGACGTCACCCTGCTGGTGGGCTACCCCAAGCAGGACAAGCTGGAGCAGGTCATCCGCCACGGCGTCGAGCTGGGCTGTGACCACTTCATCCCCTTCTTCAGCCGGTACTGCGTGGCCGCCCCCAAGAAGGAGGAGCAGAAAAACGAGCGCTACAACCGCATCGCCTTCGAGGCCGCCAAACAGTGCGGACGGGGGGTGCTGCCGGATGTAGCCCTGCCGCTGCCCAACTTCGGCGCAGTCTGCCGCAGCCTCGGGCAGTACGACCTCGTGCTCTTCTGCTACGAATGCGGCGGCGCGCCCCTTCGCCAGCTGCTGGCCGAGGCAAAGCCCGCCGACGGCCAAAAGCGGAAGATTGCCGTCATCACCGGCGCAGAGGGCGGCTTTGCCGCCGAGGAAGCCGAGATGGCCGCGCAGGCCGGGGCAAAGACCGTAGGCCTCGGCCCCCGCATCCTCCGCTGCGAGACGGCCCCGCTGGCCGTCGTCTCCGCCGTCATGACCCTGACGGGAAATCTCGAATGATATGCAGCAAAAAGGGCGTCCCGCCGCGGCAGGACGCCCTTCTTCTTTATCTTGCTTCTGCATCCCGCAGGGCCTTTTTGATGGCCAGAAGGTTCTGGGGACTCATGGAGAAGCTGCGCAGGCCGAGGCGGAGATACTGGGTGGCGTTGACGGCGTTGCCGACGGCAAGGCCGCAGATCGTCACAGGGATGTCGGCCTTTTTCGCGGCGTCCACCACCATGGCGATGAGCTTTTTCATGGCCGGGCTGGCGGGGCGGTAGTAGTGCTCTGCAATGGCCAGCTCCCGGCTCACGGCGTGGGTGTACTGGGTCAGGTCGTTAGTGCCGATGACAAAAAAGCGGCAGCCGTGGGCCGTAAAATCCTCTGCCGTCAGACAGGCGGCAGGGATGCTGAGCATGACGCCGAAGGGCACATCCGGCTCGAACTCCTCCCCCCGCTCCGTGAGCTTGCGGCGGCAGTAATCCACCACCTGCATGGCGGAGTCCCAGTCCTCGATGTCCGTCACCATGGGGAACATGACCCGCAGGGGGCCTTTGGCGGCGGCCCGCATGAGGGCACAGATCTGGACTGCCATCTGGGGCAGGTTGCGCAGGCTACTGCGGATGCCCCGCAGGCCCAGCTTGGAGGACTGGACGCCCTGATAGGCGTCCGCCATCGTGCGGTCGGCACCAAAGTCGAAGGTACGCACCGTCACCATCTTTCCCTTGGCGGCGGCGAGGCAGGAGGTATAGAACAGATATTGCTCCTGCTCGTCCATGGCGTGGCCGGGCAGCATCATGTAGCTGCTGCGCAGCAGGCCCACGCCGGACGCTCCGGAGCTCATGGCCGTGCCCACATCCTCCGGGCCGAAGCAGTTGGCCAGAAGCTCGAACTCCTCGCCGTCCCGGGTGCGGTTGGGCAGCTCCAGCTGCGCGTTCAGCTCCTCGTTCTGGCGCTGCAGCTCGCAGATGCGGGTGATGGCGCTCTGGCGGGCGGCGGCGTCCGGGTCAAGGATGCACTCGCCCTCGGTGGCGTTCAGGATGACCTCGCGGCCATCGCAGTCCTCGAGGAAGTCCCGTCCCACCTGCGTGATGCCCGGGATGTTCAGCGAGCGGGCGATGATGGCCGCGTGGCTCTGGCCGCTGCCCTCGGCGGTGATGAGGCCGAGGATGCGTCCCGGCGGGACGCTGAACAGGTCGGTGGGCATGAGCAGGTCCGACGCGATGATGACCGGGTGGTCGAGGGCCAGCCAGCTGCGGGGGCGGCGGCAGAGGATGTTGGTGATGCGCTGGGTCACGTCGAGGATGTCCACGCTCCGCAGCTGCATATAGGCGTTGTCCTTCATGGCCGAGAGCTGGGCCGCATAGCGGCGGCCCACACGGTCCATCGCCTCGGCCGCACCCACACCGGCCCGGATCTGGAAGTTGACCTCATTCATGAAGCCCTCATCCTCCAGCATCATGCTCTGGAACAGAAAGATGGCCTGCTCGGTGGGGGCGGCGCGGTCTGCCATATCGTCCAGCTCCTTCTGAGCCAGCTGAATGGCATCTTCCAGCGCCTGCTTTTCCTGCTCGGGATGGAACGGCCCCTCGCCAAAGACCAGCGGCGGGCGCTCAAGACGGCTCACCTGCCCCAGCACAAGGCCGGGCGAGGCGGTAAAGCCCTTGTATCTCTTCATGTTTCCATTTCCTCCGGCGGCACCCTGCCGGTCAGCGCCCGGCAGACCAGTGCCTGCAAAAAGGTGTTGGGCAGCAGCGCGGCCCGCGCGGCCTGTGCCGGGCCTGCCTCGCCCTCGAACAGCGGCCCGAAGCGCGAAAGACGCCCAAAGTCGCATTTTGCAAGGAACGCTTCTTCCAAACTGCGGGTGGTATAGTAGGGGGCCGGGTCTACGCCCACATCCTCGGCAACGGCTTCCAGCGGGGCCAGCTCGGCATCCGAGAGCTTCGCCAGCAGGAGGGCAATGTCCGCCGTCAGGGTGGAGGGGTGCTTCTCCCGCACCTCCTTCTGGACGGCCTCAAAGGCCGCGTGGAACGCGGCAGCGTCCGCGCTGCTCCCGGCCCCGCTGTCCACAGCGTAGGCACAGCCGCGCAGCCGCCCAAAGGCCCGCAGGGTATCGTGATAGCCCAGCTCGATGTTCCGCCGGGCGGTGGCGGGGTCGAAGTGAAGGATGTCGCCCAGCTCCCAGTAGCTCCGGATGAGGGTCGTGGGCAGGCCGGTGCGGTTGGGGCGGGTGATGCCCACGCCCTCAAGGTCCACGCAGACCAGCTCTTCCGCCCCCATCTTCTGGGCCAGCGCCGTGGGCATATTGTCCCGGTAGCCGCCGTCCAGATAGGAAACGCCGTCGATGGTGTGGGCGCGCAGGGCCGGGAAACAGGCCGCCGAGGCCAGCAGGTAGTCTTTCACCTTTCCCTCCGGGATCTCTTCCAGCGGAAGCTCCCGGGCCTTGAGCGTCTTCTGCTCCACCGTGACGAGACCCAGCCGGATGGGGCTGCGGCGGAGGGCGTCCTCGTCCAGCACCCGCTCCACGATTTCTTCCAGCGGGGTGACGTCCATGCCGCCCTGCGTCACGGCGTCCTTGAGAAAGGCGTGCAGCTCCGGCAGGGGCGCGTCCTCGGCGGGCAGCTCTATCACATCCTGACTGCGGATGGTGAGCCACATATCCCGGGCCGTCTCGTAGAGGTCGAGGGCGAACATCGCACCGTTGAGGCTGCCCACGCTGGTGCCCGTGATGATCTGGGGCCGCCAGCCCAGCTCGGTGAGCGCCCGCCAGACGCCCACCTGATAGCTGCCGCGTGCACCGCCGCCTGCCAGCACCAGCGCCCTTATGGGGGTGTTGTTCTGCGCCATATCTGCCGCCTCCTTTGATGCGCTCCGGTTTTTCCTAGATTATAGCATATTTCCCGGGAGATTTCTCTCTGTTTTTGTAACAAAAAATATGCTATAATAAATTCACTTTGCCAGAACGATTCAGGAGGACCACAGATGCACCGCAAACAATGGATATTCGACATGGACGGCACCCTCACCGACAGCATGACCGTGGTGTGGCAGGGCGCACCGCTGGAGCTGCTGCGCCGCTATGGCCGCGAGGCCCGGCCCGGCATCCACGACGTCCTTCTGAGCATGGGGATGGTGGAGGGGGCGGAGTATCTCATCCACACCTACGACCTGCCCCTCACCCTCCGGGACTACGAACCCGCCATGCGGCAGGTCATCCGGGACCTGTATCAAAAGGTCGAGCTGAAGCCCGGCGTCCGGGAGATGCTGGCCCGGCTGAAGGCCGAGGGGGCGCGGATGTGCATCTGCTCCAATACATGGGCTGACCAGTGCGAAGAGGTCCTCACCCGGCTGGGCGTGGCGGACTATTTCGAGTTTTTCTGCACCGCACAGGGCGCGAAGAGCAAGGCCCACCCCGCCGTGTTCCATGAGGTGCTGGGCCGTCTGGGCGGCAGCGACCCCGCCGACGCCGTCGTCTGTGAAGACGCCGTCTACGCCTCCCGCACCGCAAAGCAGTGCGGCTTTTACCTCATCGACATCGAGGATGCGTGCAGCGCCGCCGACAAGCCGGAATTGCAGCGGCTCGCAGATCAGTACATCCCCGACTGGACGAAGCTGGACTGGGCGGAGCTTTAAGAAGCGGTTTTAGCGCAAGGCAAGAATTACAGCAACATGAAAACAGCAGTGGGGAGGCTCATTCCGGGCCTCCCCACTGCTGTTTATTGAAACTGCTTTTCCAGATAATCCCGCAGCGCCGTCCGGGCCGCAGGCTCCCGTCCGCGCGGCACAGGCACCCGCGCGCCGCTCTGCATCCAGAACTCGCTCGCTGCCAGCTGGGAGACTGCCGCCAGATTGACCACATAGGAGCGGTGGAGCTGGACGAAGCGCTCGTCTGCCAGCAGCGGCTGGGCCACCTGCGCGAAGGGGACCCGGACCGAGAGGGAAGGCACATCCTCGCCGCTGGCGAGGTGGAAATGCACCACATGGTGGGTACACTCGAGGTACTCGATGTCCGCGAAGGGCAGCACCCGCAACCCCGACGCCGTGGCCACCGGGATGGCCGGGCCGTACTCCGGCTCGGTGGCCCGGGCCAGCAGGGCCATCAGCTGCTCGGGCGGGACGGGCAGCAATAAATACTGCATGGCGTCCACCCGGTAGGCGCTGTAGGCGTGGGCGGGCGTGTGGGCCAGAAAGGCCATCGGCGTCCTGCGTCCCCGGCTGCGGAGCGCCGCCGCCGCCCGCAGCGACGCAGCGGCCGCCGTGCTGGGCAGCTCGATGAGATACAGCTCGTACCGCTCCCCGGCGTCGTCCCGGGCCAGCAGGGCCTCCGGGCCGTCCAGCTGCTCGACGATGCAGGCATCGTCCCGCCGGGCATAATAGTCGAGGCACTGCCGCTCCACCCGGCTGCGGAGGACGCTGTCCGGGCTGCACACTGCGATATGGAAGATCAATTCAAAGCCCCCTTTCGGGCCTGCCGCCGGGTGCTTGCTTTTTCGGCCCGGTGGGAGTATCATTGCTGTAAAAAGCGCTATCGCAAAGATGCCGTTTTGATAGGCGCTATTTTTGAAAATTGCGATAAAAGGAGAAACTGCTATGGAAATGCCCCTCGTCAGCATCATCCTGCCGGTGTACAATGCCCAGAGCCATCTGAACCGCTGTCTTGGCAGCATCTGTGCCCAGCAGTATGAGGATCTCGAGATCATCGTCATCAACGACGGCTCCAAGGACCAGAGCCTGCCCGTCTGCGAGGAGTTCCGCAAAAAGGACAGCCGCATCCTGCTGGTGGACAAGGCCAATTCCGGCGTGTCCGACACCCGCAACCTCGGCCTCAAGCTGGCCAGCGGTAAGTACGTCCAGTTCGTGGACAGCGATGACTACATCGCCCCGGACTACACGGCCCGGCTGGTGGAGGCGGCGGAGCAGTCGGGCGCCGACCTCGTCATCTCGCCCTACACCATGGTCATCCCCGCCGGGGCATCCAAGCCCGAGCAGGTGCTGGAAAAGGTCCAGGACGACCTCGGCGTCATGCACGTTGCCCGCCCGCCGGAAACGAGGGAATACGGCTTCTTGCCCGCAGGCATCTACGACAAGGACACCTTCGCCCTCCGCCTGATGGACAAGCCCGCTTCGTATTTTTACGGCGTGCTCTGGAACAAGCTCTACCGCCGCGACCTTCTCGCGGCCCACGACATCCGCTTTACCAGCGAGATGCGCTGGGCCGAAGACCTCGTGTTCAATATGCAGTATATCCAGTACGCCGAGGTCTTTGCGTCCATCCCGCAGCCCGGCTACTACTACGTCCAGAACCCCCAGAGCATCTGCCACACCCAGATCAAGCCCGCCACCCTCGTGCAGAACAAAATTCAGGTGTTCCGCTACTACAAAGACCTCTACACCCGCCTCGGGATGTACGAGGAGGTGCGTCCTCAGCTCTACAAGTTCCTCATCGACATCGCCGAGAGCACCTATCCCTCCGGCCCCTTCAAAAAGGTCATCGACGAGGCAAAAGCCTACTGGAAGGAGCACAAGGCCGAGCTGGAGCAGAGGTCCTGACGAGAAACAAAAACGGGCTGTTGCACATCCCAACCTCTCAGTCTCGCATTCGCTCGACAGCTCCCCTACCGAGGGGAGCCTCTGGCGAAGAGGGAAAGCTTTCCGGAATGCCAAGGCCTCTCCTCGATAGGAGAGGTGGCATTGCGAAGCAATGACGGAGAGGTTGTCGATATGCCGCAGCCCTTCTTTTATTTGTTATGCCCCGATGGCGGCGCACTTCTTGGCCAGCCAGTCGCGCTCATCCTCGGTCAGGCGGGGAGCCAGCTTCTCGAAGACCTCGCGGTGGTAGGCGTTCAGCCAATCCAGCTCGTCGCGGCTCAGCACGCCGGGGACGATGGGGGAGGTAGCGATGGGCACGAACGTCACCGGACGGAAGGCGAGGAACTCGCCGTACTGGTTGGAGGCCTTGTGATAGCACTCCAGCTCGTTCTCGATGCGGATGCCCACGACGCCGCCCTCATAGACGCCCGGCTCATCGGTGACGATCATACCGGGCTTGAAGACGGTGGTGTTGCGGCCATTCAGGGCGTGGGGGCCTTCGTGGACGTTGCCCACATGGCTGACGCTGTGGCCGGTGCCGCAGCGGTAGTTGATGAGGTGGCGCCACAGCGGCTCGCGGGCGATGGTGTCCAGCATATGGCCGTCGCAGTAGTCCAGCCAGACAGCCCGGGCGATGTCGATGTGGCACTGGAGCGTCCAAGTGTAGAACAGCCGCTCGTCCTCGGTCAGCTCGCCCAGCGGGTAGGTGCGGGTGATGTCGGTGGTGCCGTCCATGTAGGTCGCGCCGCTGTCCACCAGCAGGAAGCCCTTCTTCTCCAGCTTTGCGTGATCTTCCTCGGTGGCGTGGTAGTGCATCATGGCGGCGTTCGGGCCGTAGGCGGCGATGGTGCCGAAGCTCTCGGTCAGGAACTTGTCCTGTGCGCTACGGTACTTGTGGAGGATCTCGTCGATGGTCAGCTCGGTCAGCTCCTCGCCGGCAGCCAGACGGTTCTCCAACTCGATCTGGAAGCGCACCATGGCCACGCCGTCCCGGAGGTGGGCCTCGCGGGTGTGGGCCAGCTCGACTTCGTTCTTGACGCCCTTCATGGGCAGCAGGGGGTCGGCCTCATCCTTGACGGTAAGGGCCGGGTTGGCCTCCAGCGTCTGATAGACAGCATAGTTGACGGAGGCGGGGTCGGCCAGCACGGTCTGGGTCTCGGTCTGGGCGGCGAGGAAGGAGAGCACATCGTCGTACTCTGCCAGCTCGACGCCGTTCTCCTTCAGCTCGGCCGCTGCCTCTGCGCTGACGCGGGCGGTGTTGATGAAGAGAGTCGCCTTGTCCGGGGTAACGTAGCAATAGGCCATGGCATAGGGGGTGCACTGGATGTCCATGGCGCGGAGGTTGAGCAGCCATGCGAGGTTGTCCAGCTTGCCCACGAGCTGTGCGGTGCAGCCCAGCTCAGAGAGCTTCGCACGCAGCTGGCCCAGCTTTTCGGCGGGGGAGAAGCCTGCATATTCCTTCGGCAGGATCCACGCCGGGGTAGCAGGCAGGGCGGGACGGCCCTCCGTCCACAGCTCGTCCTCGAGGTTCAGCAGCTTGATGGTGCCCTTCTTGGCGTCCAGCTCTTTTTGCAGGCTGCGCACCAGACCGCAGGAGGCCGTCAGGCCGCAGAGGCCCAGCTTGCCGCCCTCGGGCAGGACTTTGGCGCAGTACTGCTCGGCGGTGGGCACATCCGGCTCACCCATCCGCATCAGCTGGATCTCAGTACCTGCAATTTCCTTCTCGGCCTGCACAAAGTAGCGGCCATCCGCCCAGACGGCGCTCTCGGTCATGGTCACGACGAAGTTGGAGTTCTCGCCGTGGAAACCGGAGAAGTAGGTCAGAGCGGTGTAGTGGTCCGGCATATACTCGCTGGCGTGCGGGTCGCCCACCGGAATGAGGTAGACGTCCACACCATTTGCCTTCATGGCCGCGCGCAGGGCGGCCAGACGCTCAGGAACGGTATTCATGCTCATATCAAAAAAGCCTTCTTTCTTTGTTCTGCCGGAAAAACGCCCGGCGGCGATGATCTGCCGGGTCTATTGTATCATTCTGCGCCACAGAATGCAATTCGTGGGCATCATTTTGACTTTTTGCCGCGTTCCGTGTATCCTAGGGCCATAGACTTATTGAATGGAGGCGTTCTTATGGCATTTTCCATCATCATGCTCACCTGTCTTATCGTCTGCGTCGGCATCGATTATCTGAGCCTGAAGCACATCGACCAGAACGGCGCTCTGCTGGGCGTCACACTGCCACCGGACGCTGCCGCCCTGCCCGAGGTGCAGAGCATCGTGCAAAAATATCTGCGCTGGTTGCGCATCATCTGCCTGCTCTGCGCCGCCGGGGGCGTCGGGCTGTTTTTCCTGCCCGATTCGCTGCTCCGGGTCATGGTCTGGGTCTATTTCTTTTTCGGAAGTCTGGCTCTGCCGTATCTGCCCTGTCTGTGGGCAAACCGCACCCTCCAAAGGCTGCGGGACGCCCACGGCTGGCCCGCAGCCCCCGGAGATGTCCCATGGAAATACGGTCTGTTCTATTATGCTCCTGACGACACGCGCGCCTCTGTGCCTAAGCGCATCGGCAAGGGGACTACCGCCAACCTCGCCGCCCTCCGGGGGAAGCTCGCTGTGACGGTCAATGTCATTGCAATCGCTGCTATCCTGCTGACCGGGCCGGTGCTAGGCGTCCTCGACCACACGCCCGCAAGGCTGGAATTGCAGGTATCACCCACCGTAGAGCTGCAATCTTACCACGGCAAGACCCGGAAGTACATCATCCCTCTGGACAGCATCACCAAAGTACAGGTCTATTCCTCTCTGCCGGAGGCAAGCCGGGTCGGCGGCATCGACTTGGAGCACTACTGGCAGGGCACCTTCGTCATGGTACACGACGGCACTGTCCACCTCTGCCTCGACCCCACCGCCGGAAAATTCCTGCGAGTGGAAACGGAGGGCGGCATTTTCTGGCTCACCGACGAGACGGACGAACAAACTGAAAAAGTAGCGGACTGGCTCACGGAAGAGCTGAGCTGACCCGAAAACGCAAGCAAATTGCAAAAAATGTTACAATTTTCTCATCAAAAAGGCCAGTTTGCCATTGACAGCCTTGTTATAATAGGAGTGTAGGAATTTTTCCGGGTCAGCACTCAGCGCCCCGGATTGCTTGTAAGGCCCGAAGGGCCTGCTGGGCAGCGCCTTTTGCGGGCGGCTGCATAAAAGAAAGAGGCATTTCGAATATGACCAAGATCGACATTTTCTCCGGCTTCCTTGGTGCCGGTAAGACCACTCTGATCAAGAAGCTCATCAAGGAGTCCTTTGCAGGCCAGAAGGTCGTGCTCATCGAGAACGAGTTCGGCGAGATCGGCATCGACGGCGGCTTCCTGAAGGAGTCCGGCATCCAGATCAACGAGCTGAACGCCGGCTGCATCTGCTGCTCTCTGGTGGGCGATTTCCGCGCCGCACTCCAGCAGGTGGTGGAGCAGTACCACCCCGACCGCATCGTCATCGAGCCGTCCGGCGTCGGCAAGCTGTCTGACGTGACCCGCGCTGTCGAGGGCGTGGCCGAGCATCTGGACGTCCAGCTCAGCAGCTTTGTCACCGTGGCCGATGTCAACAAGGTCAAGATGTATATGAAGAACTTCGGCGAGTTCTACGACGACCAGATCAGCCACGCAAGCTGCATCATCCTCAGCCGCACCCAGACCGCCTCTGAGGAGAAGATCGCCGCCGCTGTGGCCCTGCTGCGTGAGAAGAACCCCACCGCCACCATCGTCACCACCGCATGGGACGCTCTGACCGGCGAGCAGATCCTGAAGGCCATGTCCACCAAGAACGACTTCAAGGCCGAGCTGATCGCCATGGCGGCCAAGGCCAACGAGGAGCGCGCTCACGAGGACGAGGAGGAAGAGCATCATCACCACCATCATCATTACGATGAGAACGGCGTCTGCACCTGCGGCCATCATCACGATGAGGATGACGACGATGATGAGGATGAGGAGCACGAGCACCATCATCACCACGACCATGATGACGATGACCACGACGGACACTGCTGCTGCGGTCATCATCACGACCACGACGAGGACGATGATGAGGACGAGCATGAGCATCACCACCACGACCACGATGACCACGACGGTCATTGCTGCTGCGGCCATCATCACCATCATCACGACCATGACGCCGACGAGGTCTTCACCAGCTGGGGCGTCGAGACGGCCAAGAAATTCTCCAAGGCAGACATCGAGCACGCCCTCACCGAGCTGGACTCCGGCAATTACGGCATGATCCTCCGCTCCAAGGGCATCGTGGACGGCGGCGCCGACGGCTGGCTGGAGTTCGACTACGTTCCCGGCGAGTGGGAAGTCCGCGCACGCGGCGCAGATGTCGGCGGCAAGCTGGTGGTCATCGGCTCCAAGCTGGATGAGAAGGCCATCGCAGCACTGTTCGGCTGCTGATATTGGCCCTGAAAGGATAAACGATTATGGCAAATGAGATCCCGGTATACCTGTTTGTGGGCTTCCTCGAGAGCGGCAAGACCAAGTTCATTCAGGAGACCTTTGAAGACCCCAACTTCGACTCCGGCGACAAGACCCTTCTGCTGGTCTGCGAGGAGGGCGAAGAGGAATATAATCAGAAAAAGTTCGCCTTCCCCGGCGTGACCCTCTACAACCTCGAGGACAAGGCTGAGCTGAACCCCCAGAACCTCGCCAAGCTGGCCAAGGAGGCCGATGCAGGCCGCGTGGTCATCGAGTACAACGGTATGTGGATGCTGCAGGATCTGGCAAACAACCTGCCCGAGAACTGGATCGTCTACCAGTGCATCGCCACCGCCGACGGCACCACCGCCCTGACCTACGCCCGCGACAACTCCATGCGCGCGCTGATGCTGGACAAGATCGCCCGCAGCGAGCTGATCGTCTTCAACCGCGCCGAAGCCGTCAACAACGACGCTGCCCGTCAGGAGCTGCACAAGCTGGTGCGTCAGGCCTCCCGCAAGTGCGACATCGCCTATGAGTTCAAGGACGGCAGCGTGGCTTACGACGACATCCCCGACCCGCTGCCCTTTGACATCAACGCCCCGGTCATCGACATCCCGGACGAGGATTTCGGCATCTGGTATATGGACTGTCAGGACGAGCCGCAGAAGTACACGGGCAAGACCGTCAAGTTCCTCGCGCAGGTCTGCCAGACCAACCGCGCCGGCAAGAACAGCTTCGTGCCCGGCCGGTTCGCCATGACCTGCTGCGTGCAGGACATCCAGTTCGTGGGCTTCCCCTGCAGCTACGACGGCTACAAGGCCCTCGAGCAGCGGGCTTGGGTCAAGGTAACGGCCAAGGTGGGCTACAAGTTCCACAACATCTACCGCGGCAAAGGCCCGGTGCTCACTGCTCTTTCGGTGGAGCCTGCCGAGAAGCCGCTGAACGACGTGGTCACGTTCTCTTAAATCACCACACTGCCAAGGAGGTCATGACATGAAAGCAATCTTCCGCATTCTGGGCACTGCCGCCGCTGTGGCGGCTACTGGTGCTGCCATCGTCATCATGGACAAGTTCCTGAACGAGAAGGCCGCTCCTTTCATCGAATCCATCGAGTTTCCCGAGGACGCCGAGCAGGACGATGCAGAGGCCGCCAAGACCGCCGAGGCATACGCCGAGGGTGAGGCCAAGGCAGAGGCCGAAGCCGCCGCACCGGCGGAAGAGGCCTCTCCCGCCGAAACGCCTGCCGCACCAAAGGCAGAGGCCGAAGAACCTGCGGCACCGGCCAGCCCGGACGAGGAGCACCCGGTCTATGACCCCGAGGCCCCGAACCCCAACCAG
>NZ_DAWCVJ010000002.1:0-84342 GCF_052358865.1 Faecalibacterium sp. | reverse complement strand
GTAGCTCACTTGTCCGCCAATCATATTACATCCCAAATCGCTTCATCCTGAAAATCAGTGGCTTGGTGGTCGTACTTACAGTCAGGAAAGTCCATTGGGCTGGCAGGGCATTTTATATGGACGAATACACGTTGATTTCTCTTTTCTCGCGGTGCATGAGGTGTGCACAAAAGCGATATTGCTGGGAGAGCGTTCGGTTCGCATCCGAAAGGTCGAGGGTTCGACTCCCTTCGAGTCCATAAAGCGCCGTATCGTGTTAAACGATACGGCGTTTTTTTTGCCGTTCTTGGCAAAATCGTGCATCATTCGTCTTGACAGCGCAAAGTGACGTGTACCGAACTTTTCGGCATAATGTTCATAGCTTCACCAGAAGTTTTGTCAAAAACGACAATTCCCCCATTCGGAGTACCCAGCCCCCTAACGGGTGCTTGTTTAAGGTCCGTTTTCCGCCCACTCGGAGTACGCACCGAGAGCGAATGACTCTTAAATTCTTCAAACTCCTCCAGCGGAACATTGAGGATTCCCGATTCCAAAAACTAACTTCTGTTATAGCACTGCATCTTGTTCTATGATACAATCAAGCTATAATAGAGGCTGCAGATGGTATCAAGGCCGTATTCATCCATCTGCAGATGACCCGGAAGACTCTTGCGAAGCTTGCGAGCCATGATCGGGGAAAGCATATATTTTGTTTCATACCGTTGGAAGGTCATGGGAACCTGTTGGTTTTGCATCATGAGCAATTGCTTCTTTCGTGTGATTTACTCCCGGAAATATTTTTTACATTTTTTAGTATAATGAGGGAACTTTAAAGGAACCTTAAAGAATGGACTGAAAATGTGAAAGGCTTGTGAAAAGGCGGATCTCTGTAATCCAGATCGCTTTTTGAATACCATATAAAAAAAGAACCCGTTTCCGGACAAATTCGTTGGAAGCAGATTTGTTCGGAACGGACTCTTGTAGCCGATATGCAAAGTCATGAAACATATAAAATAGGAAAAGCGTCAAAAATCATCTTGGCCAGCGCTCTTTTCTGGACATGAGTGGCGCGAATGGTACATGAGGATGCGTCTGGTACCAGTAAGCTGTGGTAGCGACATCATCCTGACGTTCAAAAAGACCTCCGTGACTGGCACCAATCTGCTGCAGAGTTACCTTAAGGTCCTTCTCAAAAAGGATAGGATCAAGAAGGTGCCAGCGGTAGAAGCTACGTTGTGGCATCTGATCATCATTGTGGTAATCATTATGAAGGAAGGTATCGTGGCTAGAGTAGTAAGGATAGCCAAGATACGGAGTACAGTACTGATTTTCAACGGTTTGGCCATTTTGCTGTATTGCAAAGCTCCAGGCACCGCCGAAGTAATCTTCTGTTCCGGTTCCGCAAATGGTTGGATAATCCTTGTCTCCATCGATGTAGAATTTCATCTCACCTTCTCCGTACCAGTAGCGTTCGAGGCTGGTAAGCGCAAGATAAGTTCCAACGTACTGGCCTTTCCCTTTGATGTTGTCGAGGACAACGTAGTCTTTTGCCTTTTCCGTTATGCGCTGACGACGCCACTGGGCATGGAAATAGGCAGCATCCTCCGGAACCGTTGTCAGGCAATAGTCGATCTGATAAAAGAAGGCCGGAATCGGCTCATCGCACTGATTTTCAATGGTAATACGGGCGTTTTTACGGAACGGCATCGGGAAATAGCTGTTGAAACCACGGGTCGGATTGACAGCAATCGGGACTGAGTTTACCTGGTAGGAAACACCGAAGCCGCAGCAGAAGAAATCGCCAAGCGGGCATTCAACGGATGGGAATTCTTCATCGTCCCAGTACATGCGCAGAACAAGATCCCGCAGAACATAACGGTTACGTTCACTGGTACGATCTGTAACGGTGATCCAGATGTGCTGAATCATGCCTTCTCCCTGGATCTCACCAAGTGTTACGGTCTCTCCTGCTTCTATTTTCGGGATACACGGGGAACCTTTTCTGGACGGACCAAGATCGCTGGATGCCATGCCGCCTTTTCCTTTTTCTCCGTTCCGGTTTTCCCAGTTGATGGAACGGGACTGTCCGTTTTTCAGCCGGAAAATATTCTGTAAACCACAATCAAACATCATATATTCCTCCTACTCACAAATGAGCAACTGTCTTTTATGTTGAATTGAATTCATTCAAACAATTCCGCTTAACAGGTACAGTCTCCACCCATGTTCCAGTTGATTCCTTGAAGGGGATTGCTTGCAAAGTTGTTATTATTGTACACTTTTATTTGTATAAAAGCAATGTGCTACTGCCGTAAATCTTTAGCACCACACTCATAAATGCATAGCAGTACATGGACTGTGGTGTAGACATCATACTTTGAGAACATAATCAGCCCTTCTTCGCGTACTTTGCGCGCAGTTCGTTCACGACCTGTTGATAGCTGGCTTGACCGTTGCCAATGCGATCAAGGTTGCTGCGTGTATCTTTGCTGATGGTCATTCCCTCAATGGCAAAGGTGCCATACACATTGCGGAGGTTGCTCTTGTGCTGGGCAGGGGTAGTGTACTTGACGCTCATGGTTTGGCCCCCTCCTAATTTACATGATACTATATAAAGTTTATCGTGTATGCGTACTCTTGTCAATCCATAACTTGCTGTCAAACATAAAAAGCGCAGCTTTCATCCTTTCCGAGTAGAAGTTGCGCTTTTACGGTACATCGTATTTTATTGTAAATTGAGATGCGATACATCTGAACCCCATGTGAGTTACATCTCAAGGGCCTGTAGCTCACTTGTCCGCCAACCATATTACGCCCCAAACAGCTTCATCTTGAAAATCAGCGGCTTGGAGACCATACTTGCGACCCTAAAAGACCGTTTGGATGTCAGAATATTTTATATAGACGAATATACGTTGATTTTCCTTTTCTCACGGTGTGCAAGGTGTGCACAAAAGCGATATTGCTGGGAGAGCGTTCGGTTTGCATCCGAGAGGTCAAGGGTTCGAATCCCTCTAGGTCCACTTTTAGCAGCAGCGTGATTTTAATGCTACTGCTTTTCTTTTTGTGTGTACACAAACCACACGCTGGCTTTGGAATCTAGAGGGATTCGAACAGCACCGCCCTGCCGCAGGCAGGGTAAACAATCCGCCCTGTGGGCTGTTGCTTAGTGCGCGGGTTCCAACCAGTAGGAATGTCTACCGCGTTCAGAGTAATGGAAATCTCATAAAATGAACTGAAGAAAATCCTCCAAAATAAAAACGCAGCACACCCCCATTCTATGGACTGCACTGCGTCTGAGCGTCTGGCGTCTTGCTTGATTCAATTATTCTGCCGCCAATTTCAAGAATTTCTTGTCCGACTGGATGCTCTGGGTCACAAACTTCCCATTCCGGAACAATGCGTATGTTGTGACCGATGCGGGCACATTCTGAGCCGTCTCTTTCTCTGTGATGTGGATGGCTTTGAACGGAATCCCATGTTCCTTTGCCGCCTCCTGCACCTTTGGCACCCAATAATAGGTGTAGGGGCACTGGTCGGTATAATAAAGGACAAAGCCATTTTCCTCCACCTTGGGGTGCTTGGCACAGGCCTTGAATTTTGGCGGCGGGGCACTCTCTGCAAGGGGCAGGTACATGAGGTTGATGCCGCAATCGGAGATGTCCGAAACCTTAAAGCCCTTATGGGTCAAAAAATTGGGGTCCGCGAGAAACTCCCGTTTGCGCCCCTCGGCACACAGAATACAAACGCCGTTTTTGCCCTGCGCCTTGGCATCCCGAAGGCATTCCTCCAGCAGTTCGCTGGAATAGCCGTGCCCTTTCAAGGAACCGGAAACCCACAGACAGTCGATATAAAGCCAGCCTGCCGCATCAATGGGCACCCATGCGTTTTCTGCCGGGATGTACTCGATAAAGCATTTGCCCCGCTCTGCACTGCGGTAAAAGACAAGCCCCTCCTCAAAGCGCTGCTTGAGCCATTCCTTCTTGGCAAAGCTCTGTTTGCCGGACATGGCACAACAGATGTGTTCCTTGTCGATGTTTTCTTTGGTAACTCTGATATAATCCATCGAAGTGCTCTCCCCTCTCTTTATGCCTTCTCCGACACAGTGACCTTTTCATTTTTGGCTACGGCTTACCACATCCGTCCATCGCCGCCCTTGCGTACCCAGACGGCCACCGGCTCCATGATGCCGCCGCAGTCGGAGGCACGGTCGCCGGGTTCTTCGTCCACATGAAGGCTGGACAGGCTCACAAAATCTTATGCAGCTCCTGCACAAGGTCGCCGATCACAATGGGCTTGGACAAAAAGCCGTTCATGCCGCTCTCCAATGCGTTGCGGCGGTCCTCGTCAAACGCATTGGCCGTCATGGCGAGGATCGGGAGCTTTGCCCGGGCCGGGTCATCCAGTGCGCGGATCGTCCGGGTTGCGGTATAGCCATCCATCACCGGCATCTGCACGTCCATTAGGATCAGATCATAGCTGCCCGGCGCAGCGGCGCTGACCTTTTCCACCGCCACTGCGCCGTTTTCAGCTGTATCGACCTGGAAGCCGTACTCCCGCAGGATCTCCTGCGCGATCTCACGGTTCAGCTCATTGTCCTCCACCAGCAGGATGTGCTTGTCCTTGAAATCCGCATTCTTTTCGGGCAGGAGTTCCTGCTCTGCATCCGTCTGCTTCTGGCCGAGGGCGTTCATCAGGGTCTCCCGCAGGTCGGACATGAACATGGGCTTGGAGCAGAAGGCGGTCACACCGGCCGCCTTTGCCTCCACCTCGATGTCCGACCAGTCATAGGCGGTCAGGATAATGATAGGCGTATCGTCGTTCAGGCTGCGGATCTGGCGGGTGACTTCGATGCCGTTCATGTCCGGCAGCCGCCAGTCGATGATATAGGCATGGTAGGCGTCGCTCATCTCGATGGACTGCCGCGCGCGCAGCACCGCCTCCTTGCCGGAGAGCGTCCACTCCGCGCGCATCCCCACCTTGACCAGCATCTTCGTCACGCTGTCGCAGGTGTTGAAGTCGTCGTCCACCACCAGTGCCTTCAGGCCTTCCAGCTCGATGATCTTTTCCACCGGACGGTGCTCCGCCTGCGGGCGCAGCGGCACACGGATGATAAACTCGGTACCCTTGCCCTGCTCCGTCTGGACTTCGATGGTGCCGCCCATCATATCCACGATGTTTTTGGTGATGGCCATGCCAAGTCCGGTGCCCTGTATCCGGCTTACTGTGGAGGTGCGCTCCCGCTCAAACGGCTCGAAGATCTTCTGGGCAAACTCCGGACTCATGCCAATGCCGTTGTCCTTGATGCGAAACTCGTACTGCCCGCAGCCGCGCACCTTTCCGGCAAGCTGCCGGACGCGTACCGAGACCGTGCCGCCCGCCGGGGTAAACTTGATGGCGTTGGACAGCAGGTTCAGCAGGACCTGATTCAGCCGGGTCTTGTCGCAATAGACATCCTCGTCGGTCACATCCATGGCATCCATATAAAGTTCCAGCTGCTTGGCGTAGATCTGCCCGCTGACGATGGTTTTCAGGTCGTGCAGCACATCGGACAGGTTGACCTCCACTTCTTCCAGATGGAGCTTTCCGCTTTCGATGCGGCTCATGTCCAGCACATCGTTGATGAGGGAGAGCAGGTGCTTGCTGGAGGCAAGGGTCTTGGCGAGATAATCCTTCACCCGCTCCTTGTCGTCAATGTTGCTGACCGCCAGCGTGGTAAAGCCGATGATGGCGTTCATGGGGGTGCGGATGTCGTGGGACATATTGGAAAGGAAGGTGCTCTTGGCGCGATTGGCGGTCTCGGCG
Source organism: Faecalibacterium sp. (assembly GCF_052358865.1). Lineage (NCBI taxonomy): Bacteria > Bacillati > Bacillota > Clostridia > Eubacteriales > Oscillospiraceae > Faecalibacterium > Faecalibacterium sp. The sequence continues at coordinate 78,558 of NZ_DAWCVJ010000002.1, read as the reverse complement.
GCAGCCACTGCATCTGAAAGCGCCTGATTCACCTGCTTGTCGGCTGTGCGGTCGGACATGACGAGGATGTATTTGGCTCTGCCCTCCACCTCGCTGCCCATGGCGATGATGTGGAACCAGCGCTGCTCCCCGGTCTGCTGATGCAGATACTCAAAATCCCATTCGCGTTGTCCCCCGCTGCGAAGCCCATCCAGACAGACTTCGTCGTTTTTCGGGGCGTTTTTCGTGCGCAGCTTATCCAGAACATGGATGTTCTGCCGGACTTTCCCTTCCGACACGCCCAGCAGACGCTCAATGTTCGGGCTGACGTAATCCACTTTGGAGGTCTTTGTGTCCAGCATCAGGAAGACGTCGTCCACGTTCAGCGAGAGCTTCTGGAACAGCTCGTCCCGGTACAGGATCTCGGTGTTCTTCTGGCGCAGCGTGGCGTGGCTCTTGCGCAGGAGGAGCAGGATGACCGTCGCTGCAAGGCAGAGGGCGATGCCTGTCACGATCTGGATCGTCCGGAACCAGAGCTTGTCCAGATTGGCATTGACGACCTTGACCGGGACAAGGCCCAGCATCGTCCAGCTCTGGACGGCTGTGCCCTCGTAGACCAGATAATAACTGGTGTCACCCAGCTTTACCTTCATGTTTCCGCTGCTGCCCTGCTCAAACGCATCCGAGAGGGCAAGGATCTGCTCCTCCGAAAGGTCGGAGTGGTCGCGCAGCACCGCGATAAAGTTGTAGACCGGTTCTGTGGCGTTTACAGAATTGTCGATGACCACCCGCCCGTCCGAGTAGACCACATAGTTGCTGGCGCTCCCCTGAAAAGCAGAATTGTCCAGCGCTTTCAGCACAGCATCGTTATAGTACGCGATGGCGATGGCATCGTAGTCGAAGTTCCGGTAGCTGCCCTGTATTTCGGGACAGATGAACACGAGCATCTGGGGTTTGCCGGGCAGTACCGCATTCATGACGATATCCTCGCCATCGGAGAGCTTTTCGTCCAGATTGGTCTGCAAGCCGAGGTAGCCCGTTTCGCCGGACACGGTCATATAGTTTCCGTCGTAGGAAAGAAAGTAAAAGTCGGCAAATCCGGTGTCCTGCTGTGCCTTCTCGACATATGCCTGAATTTCGCCTTCGTCTGAGGTATTTTTCAGAAAGCCGTTGTACAGATGCAGATAGGTCAGGTTCTTGCGCACCAGCTCCTTCAGCATATTGTTGGATTTATGCAGGACCTCTTCCAGATGCGACGTGCTCTCCTGATAGACCGTCTGCGACACATACGAGATGTACTGGCAGCTGACGCCGACCAGCAGCCCCAGCAGCAGGAGGGTGACGGCGGCGGCAGGGAGCCATTTCCGCCGGGAGCGGCCTTTTCGTTTGGGTTCACGCATTTCGTCTGCCATTCCGCTCACCTCAGTCTCATGTAGTTTTCCGGCTCTGCAAGCGCTGCGCCGCCGCCGGAAACGTAATCGCGCCATGCGTCCTTTACCCATGTACCTTCGTCCGTGACGGCGCGGCCTTCGTCTGCAAACACCGCGGTCATCTGCTTTGTCGTGGCCAGACAGGTCACGGTGACGGTATCATCCTCCCGGAGCGGCTGGCCGTTCCGGGTGATGCCGGTCAGGGTATAGCTGCCGCCTGCCTCTTTTACCTCCATGGTGATGCCGCTGGCCACCGGCAGAGAGCCGCGGTTGAAGGGCACAAAGCCGCCCTCACAGCCCTCCACAAAGGCGCGGAGGGTCTCCTTCAGCTCTGCGCCGGTCATGGTGCGCTGGTAGGCCATCAGGCCGTTCGGCATGATCATGGAGACGGCCATCTTCTGGGTATAATCCGCCCGCAGCACACTGCCGGTAAAGCTGTTTGCGGCGGCGATGAGCACATCCGTGCCATACACGCCGCGCAGCGTGTTCGCCATGACGGAGAAGGAAGCGCTGCCACCGTTTTTGTGGAAGACATTGGAATAGCTCTTCCCAGAGGTCAGCACCGTCTCGTCCGTGGTGGTCTTTTCCGTGAGGAGCTGGGCGTTGAAGTCCTGATACGCCTGCTTTGCCGTAAGCTTGCCCGCGATCATCCGGGAGACCACATCTTTGGAGATGGAGAAGAAATCGTTGGAGGCGATGCGGATGTACATATGGTTCTCTTCCACCACCGGGCGGATGTCCTTCATGTATTCGGTCAGGCGGAGGCTGACGTTCTGGCTGTAGCTCAGCAGATCCTGTCCATCGGAGATGACGTGGTTCTGTCCCCCCTCGGAGAGCATGACGTTCAGCACCTTCATGGCCTTTTCGCGGCGTGCGCTGTCCTGCTCCAGCTCCCGGTTCAGGGCGATCTGGAAATAGGGGGTGGTCATGATCCACTTTTCGCCGTTCTGGCTGAAGAAGGGCAGAAAGGTCGTGTCGATGCCCTCCTCCTGAAACATCTTCACGCCGGCGGAGCTGCCAAAGTACATGGCCACTTCCCCGTTCCGGAACAGGTTCATCACGTCATCGTAAGTCAGCCCAAGGTCGTCCGCCGTGAGGTGGGTATCTTGAATGAACTGGGCCATCCGCTCGAATGCCCCCGGCCAGACAGTGTCGTCCAGACCCACCCGCTCGCTGTTGGCGGGGTCGCTGTAGGCGGTGCGCCACTTGCGCCCCTCCGTAGTGGTAAGCTCGGCAGCCGAAAGCCCCTGCAGCGTCTCCATGCAGGTGTAGTCGTAGGCATAATCGGCGGTAAAGCCGCGGATGCCTACCTTCTCGAAGGCCTGACAGGCCGCCACAAAGCTGTCGTAATCGGTAGGCAGCGGGATGTCGTACTGCTCGAACAGGCTGCGGTTGACCACGAATCCGTGGGCGTCGGCGCACACCGGCAGCCAGTTCACGCTGCCGTCCTCATTTTTGAAGCTGTTGAGGTAGGCGTTATAGACCGCGCCCGCCTCGTTGGTGGTCGCAAGGTTCATCAGGCTGTCCTTCAGGGGAGCTGCATCGTGCAGCGAGAAGCGGCAGCTGGTGATGATGTCCGGCAGGCCGCCATTCTCCTGCAAGAATTTGTAAAAGTCCAGATCGTTGTTGCCCACGATGAACTCGATGTTCACGTCCGGCAGCTGCGCCTGGACATAGGGGGCATAGGTCTCGTACAGCGTGGTGTTCCACAGATACACCTGAATGGTCTCAGCGTCTTCCTTCATCTCCGCCCGTTCTGCCACCTTTCCGCTGCATCCGGTCAGCAGGGATACCCCCAGCACCAGTGCCATAAGCAGGGAAAAAAGGCTGCGCAGTGTTTTCTTCTTCATCAAACGATTCACCTCATGACCCGACGACAGCCTGCCGTCTCTCGGCAGGCTGCTTCGGTCTTCTTGTCTGTTCCATCACAACTCACGGAAAGGACGCCGCAGTCTCTCTTTGTGTGCATCCTGTTTTACGCCCCCAATACCACAACGCCATTGGAAAGGCACGTCCACAGCAAAATGACGATACAAGAATATTCTATCATTATAACGCCGGGGTTTCAAGGAATTTTAACATTTTTTCAAAAACATCGACAAACAGCAGCCCCTTTGCGGCCTTTCGTTTTCTTTTTATTTCAGCGATCCCAAAAAAATGGGCAAAGCACAGGAGCGGCCTGCACAAAAAAAGAAGCAGCTGACAAAAGCTCAGCTGCTTCTCCGGTGTGTTCCGGATATGTGGTTCAGGATTCCGCCGCCTTCTGTGCCCGGATGTCCTTTCCGACAAAGAGGCAGGGCAGGAAGGAAGCGAGGCGGCTGGAGATCTTCTCGGTATAGAGCCGTTCCAGCAGCGCGCTTTCGGTGATGTTGGTGGTGACGATGGTGGGCAGCTTTGCGCCCAGACGGTTGTTCAGCAGGCTGTAGAGGGTGCTGATGAGGAAGCTGGAGTTGAACTCCGAGCCGAGGTCGTCGAGGATGAGCAGGTCGGCCCCGGCAGCGGTGCGCAGGAGCGTCTCCTCTTCCCCGGCGGGGTCTTGCCCGAAGTGCAGGGCTTCCAGCTTCGAGAAGAAATCGGGGCTGGACACATAGATGACGTCGAAGCCCTTTTCCAGCACCTCTCCGGCGATGGCCAGCGCGGCGTGGGTCTTGCCCAGACCGGCGTTGCCCAGAAGCACCAGACTGGGGCTGGTGCGGTCAAATTCGTCGGCATAGCCCTTCAGCTCGGCCAGCTGTCCGGCCATGTACCTGCGCGCCGACTCGCCGACATCGGCGTCCTTCTCGTCGGGGTAATAGCGCAGCTCCATGGTGTCGAAGCTGGAAATGGAGAGGCTGGACAGGGCCTCGATCTCCTCCCGGCGGAGCTGCTGCATCACCTTGTGGACGCATTCACAGGTGCGCCCCTTCACCACGCCGGTATCCTCGCAGAGCTTACAGGTGAAGCGAGGTTCCAGTGCGTCAGCCGGGCGGCCGCTGGATGCCAGCAGCTCCGAGAGCTTCCTGCGGGCGTCCGCAAGGGCGGCGGCGGCCTCGGTGCGGTCCCTGCCCGCCGCACCGGCCAGTGCGCAGCGGATGCCCCGCACCCGCACCTCTTCCTCGGCGTGGCGCAGCCCGGGCAGGGCTGCTTCGGCCTCTGCGCGGGCATCCTCTGCCCGCGCCCGGGCCGTCTGACGCCGCCGGGCGACGGTGCGCAGGGCCTCCTGATACAGTTCGTTCTTGGTACGCATAGTGTCTCCTTATGCCGGGTGTCACTCGGGCTTTTTCTTGAGGGAGCGGCGGCGGGCGGCGTTCTTGAGGAAGTCGTTGCCGCTGGGGGCTTCGCGGTCCACCCGGATGTTCCGGCTGGCACCGATGGACGCCACCGGGCTGCGCACATCGTGGATGTTCCGCAGGCCCTTGGCGTTCCATGTCTTGAGGATGCTGTTCCAGTACCACAGGTCCCGCTTCGGCCCGGCCTGCACCGCGGCCTCCTGCACCATGGCGTCATCGTAGCCGTACACCTCATACCACCGGGCGATGGCCTTCCGCCCGCCGAGGGTAAGCTCGCTGTCCGGGATGCCCAGCAGAGAGGCGACGTACTGCTCCCGGGTCTGGCGGAGGGCCAGCAGCTTGAGGTGGGCGTCGGCCTGTTCGCCGGTCTCCACTCCCTCGGCCCGCCAGACCTTCAGCTCGTGGAGGACGGCGGCCATGGTCCGCTTGCCCCGGCTGGCCACATAGGCCACGCAGAGCATGACCGTCTCGGGGGCATAGCCCTCCTGCACATAGAGGTTGACCAGCTTTTCCATTTCGATGTGGGTCAGCGGGCGGGCAAAGCCCGTCTGGGCGCAGTCGATGAGGCTGGAGATCATGGGGTCGGTGCGGCTTGCGGCGGCGATCTCCGCCCACGTCATGGGGGCGGGGGCCGAAGGCTCTGCGCCCGGGGCGGCGTTCTCGTCGTAGCGCTCCAGCAGCCCCGCGCCGGCCCAGAAGGAGAGGGCGCTCTCGGCAGAGATGCGGCTGCGCAGCTTCAGGTCTGCGCAGAGCTTGTCCGGGTCGGTGATGCCGGTGGCCAGCACATACAGCGCCACCCGGACGTTATACTCCTCGGCGATGCCCAGCTTGGAAAAGATGAGCTGCGGCACCGGGATGGTGTCGCCCTTGAGTTCCTTGATGCGGTAGATCATTTGTCTCCTTCGCTTTCTGCTTCCTCATCCTTCGGCGGCGACCACGGCTCCGAGTCCAGAATGGAGGGCCGCTGCTTCCAGTACGCGGTGTCGGCGCTGTAGGTAGAGGACAGGTACTCCGCCGCCTCCGCCCGGCCCTCCTCCGTCAGGGGAAAGACCTTCTGCCGCCGCAGGGCCGGGTCGGTGCGGTCCAGCGCCCACGGGTCGGGCCAGATGTCCACCGTGAGGACGGCCTCCTCCTTCTGTGCGCCCTCGCCGCCGTCCGGGTCGGGCACGCTGCGCTTGCCGGGCGAGAGCAGGTAGCGCATCCCGTCCTCGTTGCCGCTATATTGGTTCTTACACTTGAAATAGTGCAAAAGGGGTACAAAGATCATGGCGTCCCTCTCCGTTTTCTTTCGCCGAAATGATAAGAGCGCCAATTCTTGACGAATCAGCGCTCTTTTTGTGGAGCAGGATACGGGACTCGAACCCGCCGCCTACTGCTTGGGAAGCAGTCGCTCTACCGGATGAGCTAACCCTGCGTTTACCTGTTTATTGTAGCAAAGGGCGGCGGTTTTGTCAACAGCTTTTTGGCTCGAATCCCGCCGGGGCGGTCGATTTTCTGCTTTTCGGACAAAGAAATGGTAAAAAGATGGATTCTCCCTGTAAAATACAGTATAATAAGACCCAAAGAAAGACCCAAAGAGCGTTTACTTCGGAAAGGAATCAAAACTATGGGAATCGTAGTCATCGGCGCAGTTTTTGTGGACATCAAGGGCTATCCTCTCTCCACCTACATCCCCGGCGGACGGAACGCCGGGCGGATGGAGCAGGTGCACGGCGGCGTGAGCCGGAACGTGGCGGAGGACATTGCCAACGTGGAGCTGCGCCCCACCTTCGTGAGCCTTGTGGATGACAGCGGCATGGGGCAGGACGTCATCGACAAGCTGGACAACCACAAGGTCAACACCCGATACATCCAGAAAGTCCCCGACGGCATGGGCACATGGCTGGCCATCTTCGACAACGACGGCGACGTCCACGCGGCCATCTCCAAGCGGCCCGACACCACCCCTCTGACCGCCCTGCTGGAAGAGAAGGGCGACGAGATCTTCCGGGACTGCGACAGCATCGCCATCGAGCTGGACCTCGAGAAAGAGACCGTCAAGCAGGTGCTCCACTACGCCAAGAAGTACAAAAAGAAGGTCTTTGCCGCCGTCTCCAACATGAGCATCGCCATGGAGCGCCGCGACTATCTGCAGCAGATCGACTGCTTCGTCTGCAACCAGCAGGAGGCCGGGCTGCTCTTCTCGGACGACTACGGCCACCTCTCCCCCACCCAGATGGCTCAGGTGCTGGCCCGGAACGTCCACAGCGCCAATATGACCAGCATGGTGGTGACGATGGGCGGTCTGGGGGCCGTCTACGCCCAGCACGACGGGGCCTGCGGCGTCGTGCCCGCCAAGAAGGTGGACGTCATCGACACCACCGGCGCAGGCGACGCCTTCTTTGCGGGGACGGTCATCGGCCTGACCTACGGCAAGAATCTGGCCCAGTCCTGCGAGATCGGCAGCCGCCTCGCCGCCTCGGTCATCTGCATCACCGAAAACGTCTGCCCCCGCTTCCGCCCGCTGGAATTCGGGCTGGATGTACCGGTGGTGGACTGACGTTGCCTCCCTCTGAGCACAGGAGTTTCTGCTTCTGTGCTCATTTTTTGATACGACCCTTCGATTCCTTCGATGGGTCTTCTGCTTCTTATCAGAAAATCGGTTGAATCCCCTCCCCGGCTGTGATACACTGGGGGTATTGAATTTGTGAAAAGAGGAAAATCCAATGAATCAAAAACAGCACAAGCGGAGCGCCTTTTCGGGCAAGATCGGATTCGTTCTCTCCGCTGCAGGCGCGTCGGTGGGCCTCGGCAACATCTGGCGCTTCCCCTATCTTGCGGCCAAGTACGGCGGCGGCATCTTCCTGCTCATCTACATCATCCTCGCCTTCACCTTCGGCTACACCATGATCGTGGCCGAGACGGCGCTGGGCCGGATGACCAAGAAAAGCCCGGTGGGCGCGTTCGCCTCCTTCGGCAAAACGGGCGGGCTTTCCTTCGGCGGCTGGATCAACGCCATCATCCCCATCCTCATCGTCCCCTACTACTCGGTCATCGGCGGCTGGGTCATCCGGTATCTGGCCGACTACATCGGCGGCCACGGCAGCGAGCTGGCGGCGGACGGCTATTTCTCCGCCTTCATTTCCAGCGGCCCGTCGGCGGAGATCTGCTTCGCCATCTTTACCGTCTTTACCCTCTCCATCATCTTTGCGGGCGTGCGCAACGGCGTGGAGCGGGTGTCCAAGGTGATGATGCCCATCCTCGTGGTGCTCTCCGTCGTCATCGCAGGCTACTCCGTCACCCGCCCGGGCGCGCTGGAGGGTGTGAAATACTTCCTCGTGCCCAACATCGCCAACTTCTCGTGGATGACCGTCGTGACCGCAATGGGGCAGATGTTCTACTCCCTCTCCATCGCTATGGGCATCCTCGTCACCTTCGGCTCCTATATGAAGAAGGACGTCTCCATCGAGGAGTCCACTGAAAACGTGGAGGTCTTTGATACCGCCATCGCCATCATGGCGGGCCTGATGATCATTCCGGCGGTCTTCTCCTTCTCCGGCGGCGACCCGGACACTCTGCAGGCCGGCCCGGCCCTCATGTTCATCACCATCCCCAAGGTGTTCGAGAGCATGGGCCTCGGCACAGTGGTGGGCATTCTTTTCTTTACGCTGGTGCTTTTCGCCGCTGTCACCAGCTCCATCGCCCTGACCGAGAGCGCCGTCTCCACCTTTGAGGACGAGCTGGGCTGGGACCGCAAACAGGCCACCATCCTCATCGGCATCATCATGCTGGTGCTGGGCAGTCTGTCGGCTCTGGGTTACGGCCCGCTGGCCCGGTTCACGGTCTTCGGGATGCAGTTCCTCGACTTCTTCGACTTCCTCACCAACTCCGTCATGATGCCCATTGCGGCCATCACCACCTGCCTGCTGGTGTCCCGGGTCATCGGTGTGGAGAAGATCGAAGAGGAGGTCACGCTGAACGGCAAGCCCTTCCGCCGCAGACGCATCTTCAACTTTATGATAAAGTATCTCTGCCCCATCTTCGCGGCCATCATCCTTGTCAGCTCGGTGGCCAACGCCCTCGGCGTCATCTCCATGTAAACAGCAAAAACAAAGCGCTGGAAGCGGTCTAAAGGCTTCCAGCGCTTTTTCTTTATGCTTGCAGGAGACTTTTTATCTCGTCCAAGTTCTTTGCGAAGCAGATGCCCTTCTGCCGCGCAGGGCTGGACAGGCCTGTCTCGACCATATGGGCCAGCAGGGCCTTCAGGCCGGCGTAGTAATCGTCGAGGTCGTAGAGGATGCAGGGCGCGTCGAGATGGCCCAGCGAGACCTTGGACATCACCTCGGCGATCTCTTCCAGCGTACCGGTGCCGCCCGGAAAGGCGATAAAGGCGTCGCCCAGCTCGATCATCCGGGTCTTCCGCTCGGTCATGTCCTTCGTGACGATGAGCTTTGTCAGGCCGTCGTACTGCACCTCCGAGTCGATGAAGAACTGCGGCTCTACCCCGGTCACTTCGCCGCCCGCCGTCAGGACGCTGTGGGCGAGGCGGCCCATCAGGCCGCTGCGGGAGCCACCATAGACCAGAGCGTTCCCGCTCTCGCCGATCCACCGGCCCAGCTCCTCGACGGCCTGCTTCAGGGCCGGGTCATTGCCCTCGTTCGCCCCCAGATAGACTGTGATATTCATTCCCTTTTCTCCCCTCATCTTGCCCATGTCATTTTCTGATCCGGGCCGCTGTAGTCAAATCTGCCGTCGTTCTTTTCTTCCAGCGCCTTTATCATGTGGTAAGCGAACTCATTGTAGGGCGTCGGGATGCCAAGCTCCCTGCCCATCCGGATGAGTGCGCCCGAGAACATATCGATCTCGGTGTGGCGTCCGGCGTCCAGGTCCTGCAGGGTCGAATAGCGGGCCGATGGCTTGACGGCGCAGCCCTTACCGGACACAGCCTCCACCCGCTGCATATCATGAAGCTATTATACCACGCTTTCCTCTTCCGGAAAAGCTCGTTGTGTTTTATTTTTGAACGTCAAAAATCTTTGACTTTTATCGAAAAGTTATAACAAAAGTGTAGAATCTCTCCGGCAAATAGAATCTTTGCCCAAAAAGGGCTTGATTTTTTTCGAAAACGGACTAGAATATCTTTTTGCAGAAGGGCCTTGCCTGTACGGCCCTCCCGCAAAACTATTTTTAAATATGAGGAGATTTTTCATATGAAACTCAAGAATGTTGCTGTTACCGTTGCTGCTCTGGTCCTTGCTGTCAGCATGACTGCCTGCGGCAGCTCTTCTTCTACCGCTGCTTCCACCTCTGAGGCTGCTTCTGCTCAGTCCGAGACTTCCGCTTCCTCCGCTGTCGCTGAGGAGAACAGCGCTTCCTCCGAGGCTGCAAGCGAGGCTGCATCTTCTGAGGCCGCATCCGAGGTCTCCAGCGAGGCTGCATCTTCTGAGGCTGCTTCCTCTGAGGTCGCTTCTTCTACTGCCGCCTGATTTTTCGCACAAAAATGGGCTGCAGCCTTTCCCCTCGCGGGGTGGGCTGCGGCCCATTTTATTTTACACGAAGTCTTCCCGCATGGGGGTGAAGATGTCCAGCAGGATGCCAGCCTCGGTGCAGACACAGCCGTGCTCCACGCCGTCCTCCTTCAGGATGGTATCCCCGGCCCGCACGGTGTGAGTCACGCCGTCCACCGTGAACTCGAACGCACCCGACACCACATAGGTGATCTGGGTGTGGGGGTGATGGTGGAGTGCGCCCACAGCCCCCTTCTCGAAGGTGTTCTCCACGCACATCAAGCCGTCGGTATAGGCCAGCACCCGGCGGGTGACGCCCTCGCCTGCCGCCTGCGGCAGAGCTTCTGCATGATAGACCCAGCGCTGTTTCTTCTCGGGAAGCTTCATATCCATTCCTCGTTTTCCGCCGCCAGACAGCGGCTTTTTCTTTTATTATAGCGGCCTTGGGGCTGGATTACAAGCTTGATTTGAGCGGGTGACGCAGGATGGTCTTCCGCTTTTCGGGCGCAGTGCGGTTGGGGTCGGAGAGGTAGATTTCGTGGTGGAAGCGGGTATCCGAAAAGTCCACCGCATACCCCTGCTCTGCCGCAAAGGCGTCCATCCGGGCCAGCGTCTCCGGCTCGTCGTCGTAAGAGCCGAGGTGCATACACTGGACGCAGAGGCCCTCATCGTAGGTGAAGAACTCGACCTTGGAGAAATCCTTTTTCTTTTTGGCTGTCGCTTCTCGGACAGCCCAGTCAAACTCTTTTCGGGTCACGAACTCCGGCAGACGGAGCAGAGACGTCCAGCGGAAGTTTTTCTTTCCGGCATTGGTCTGCTCCCACAGCCCTTCCAGCGGGGGCACCACAAAGTCAAAATAGCCCTCCACCCGATAGCTGCCCTTTTTGCTCATCTTGATGGTGTAGAGGAGACCGTACAACAGCTCGATGGCTGCTTTGTACTCGCCTGCAGGATCGTTGGGGTCGCCCTGCCCCCGCACTGCGGCAAAGGTCATGGCTGGCACGGTGACAAACTGCGGCTCACGAGGTGGTTGGTAGAGTGCCTTATATTCCTTCTTATAATCAAACGCCATCGTCGTTGACCTCCTCTGCCTGTCCAGCAGCTCCTCCAGCAGGGCATCCGACAGCTCCCTGTCAGCCCTAGCCAAGTTCCAGTGCTGCTTGTTCTTTCATCTCCAGTATATCACAACAACCAATCTTTGTAAACCATAAAGTTGTGCTATACGCCACAAAAAATTCCTCTGCCTTTCCAGACAGAGGATCCATACAAAAAAAGTCCTTCCCACTCTCCGGAATGGGAAGGACTTTATAAGTGCTTAGTTCGCCTTAGAACTGACGTTCAAGGACAAAATCACTCAATGATCTTGCCGACGACGCCGGAACCAACGGTACGGCCACCCTCACGGATAGCGAAACGCAGGCCCTCTTCCATAGCGACAGGGGTCAGCAGCTCAACGTGCATCATGACGTTATCGCCAGGCATGCACATCTCGGTGCCTTCCGGCAGGGTGATGATGCCGGTCACGTCGGTGGTACGGAAGTAGAACTGAGGACGATAGTTGGAGAAGAACGGGGTGTGACGGCCGCCTTCGTCCTTGGTCAGAACGTAGACCTGAGACTCGAAGACCTTGTGGGGGTGCACAGAACCGGGCTTAGCCAGAACCTGACCACGCTCGATCTGGGTACGATCAACACCACGCAGCAGAGCGCCGATGTTATCGCCAGCCTCAGCGAAGTCCAGAGACTTACGGAACATCTCCAGACCGGTGATGGTGGTGCTCAGACGATCGGGCTTGATGCCGACGATCTCCATTGCATCGCCAACCTTGGCCATACCACGCTCAACACGACCGGTAGCAACAGTACCACGGCCAGAGATGGTCATGACGTCCTCGATGGGCATCAGGAAGGGCTTGTCCTCCTCACGATCCGGGTTGGGGATGTAGGAGTCAACAGCATCCATCAGCTCCTTGATGCAAGCATACTCGGGAGCATCGGGATCCTTGGAGTCAGACTCCAGAGCCTTCAGAGCGGAACCACGAATGATCGGGGTGTCATCGCCCGGGAAGTCGTACTCGCTCAGCAGCTCACGGATCTCCATCTCGACCAGATCCAGCAGCTCCTCATCGTCGACCATATCGCACTTGTTCATGAAGACAACGATATAGGGCACGCCGACCTGACGAGCCAGCAGGATGTGCTCACGGGTCTGGGGCATGGGGCCGTCGGTAGCAGCAACGACCAGAATAGCGCCGTCCATCTGAGCAGCACCAGTGATCATGTTCTTGACGTAGTCAGCATGGCCCGGGCAGTCAACGTGAGCATAGTGACGAGCGTCGGTCTGATACTCAACGTGAGCGGAGTTGATCGTGATACCACGAGCACGCTCCTCAGGAGCCTTATCGATGTTGGCGTAGTCCATGAAGTCTGCGTCGCCCTTCAGAGCCAGGTACTTGGTGATGGCGGCGGTCAGAGTGGTCTTGCCGTGGTCAACGTGACCGATGGTGCCGATGTTAACATGCGGCTTAGAACGGTCGAACTTTGCCTTTTCAGCCATTGGAATATCCTCCCTTAAATTAGGTTTTGATATTGGTTACAACAGTCCTGCTAATACAGAATTGCATTGCAAAACTATTCTACTAAATTCCACCTGTAAAATCAAGTGTTTTTACAGGAAATTTTGCCGGAGCTATACTACCCCGGCAAAATCTTTATCCGTTTTTCAACGATCAGCCCTTGGTGCGGCCAGCAATGATCTGGTCGGCGATGTTCTTGGGCACCGGCTCGTAGTGAGACGGCTCCATGACATACTGACCACGGCCCTGCGTCTTGGAGCGCAGGTCGGTGGCGTAACCGAACATCTGAGCCAGAGGAACGAAGGCGTTGACACGCTGGGTGCCAGCCATTGCCTCCATGCCCTGGATCTGACCACGGCGAGCATTCAGATCGCCGATGACATCGCCCAGATACTCATCGGGAACGATGACAGCGACCTTCATGATAGGCTCAGTGATGATAGGATCAGCCTTGCGCATAGCATCCTTGAAGGCCATAGAACCTGCGATGGAGAAGGCCATCTCAGAGGAGTCGACCTCATGATAAGAACCATCCCACAGGGTGACCTTGACGTCAACGACAGGATAACCTGCCAGAACGCCGGACTTCATAGCACCCTGAATACCGTTGTCGATAGCCGGGATGTATTCCTTCGGGATAGCGCCGCCAACGATGGCGTTGACGAACTCATAACCCTTACCGGGCTCGTTCGGCTCGATCTTGATCTTGACGTGACCGTACTGGCCCTTACCACCAGACTGACGAGCGTACTTGGTCTCCTGATTGGCCTCCTTGCGGATGGTCTCACGGTAAGCGACCTGAGGTGCGCCGACGTTAGCCTCGACCTTGAACTCACGGAGCAGACGGTCGACGATGATCTCCAGATGGAGCTCGCCCATGCCGGCGATGATGGTCTGACCAGTCTCTTCATCGGTGTAGGTCTTGAAGGTAGGATCCTCTTCGGCCAGCTTTGCCAGCGCGATGCCCATCTTCTCGTTGCCGGCCTTGGTCTTAGGCTCAATGGCGACGCGGATAACAGGCTCGGGGAACTTCATGGACTCCAGAATGATGGGATGATTCTCATCACACAGGGTATCACCGGTGGTGGTGTTCTTCAGACCAACGACAGCAGCAATATCGCCTGCGTAGCAGCAGTCGATGTCCTTGCGGTGGTTGGAGTGCATCTGCAGGATGCGGCCCATACGCTCCTTGCTGTCCTTCACGGAGTTGTAGACAGTAGTACCTGCCTCGACCTTACCGGAATAGACGCGGAAGTATGCCAGCTTACCAACGAAGGGGTCGGTAGCGATCTTGAAGGCCAGAGCTGCGAAGGGAGCGTCGTCGGAAGACGGACGGGTCTCCTGCTCTTCGGTCTCAGGATTCACACCCTTGATGTCCTCGACATCGGTAGGTGCGGGCATATAGTCAACGATAGCGTCCAGCAGCTTCTGCACGCCGCGGTTCTTGTAGGAAGAGCCGCAGACGACGGGAACCAGCGTATTGGCGATGGTCTCCTTGCGGATGGCAGCCTTCAGTTCCTCACGGGTGATCTCCTCACCCTCGAGGTACTTCTCCATCAGAGCCTCGTCGTTCTCAGCAACAGCCTCAACGAGGATGTTGCGGTACTCCTCGGCCTGCTCGCGCATATCCTCAGGGATAGGCTCGGTGCGCATATCGTTGCCCATATCGTCGTAGTAGACCTCAGCGTTCATATCGACCAGGTCAACGATACCACGGAAGGTATCCTCCTGACCGATAGGCAGCTGGATGGCCACGCCGTTGGCGTGCAGACGATCGTGCAGCATCTTGATGCAGCGGAAGAAGTCAGCACCCATGGTATCCATCTTGTTGACGTACACCATGCGGGGGACTTTGTACTCATCAGCCTGACGCCAGACGGTCTCAGACTGAGGCTCGACACCGCCCTTAGCAGCCAGAACGGTCACAGAGCCGTCCAGAACGCGCAGGGAACGCTGGACCTCAACGGTGAAGTCAACGTGGCCCGGGGTGTCGATGATGTTGATGCGGTGACGATTCTTCTTGAATGCAACGGGATCCTTCTGAGTCTCAGAGTGGCTCCAGTAGCAAGTGGTAGCTGCGGAGGTGATGGTGATACCACGCTCCTGCTCCTGAACCATCCAGTCCATGGTAGCGCCGCCGTCGTGAACCTCGCCGATCTTGTGGTTGATGCCGGTGTAGTACAGAATACGCTCGGTAGTGGTCGTCTTACCAGCATCGATGTGGGCCATAATGCCGATATTTCTCGTCATCTGAAGAGAAACTTCTCTGGGAGTAGCCATGAAATTAACCTCCTACAGAACAGATCAATAACGGAAATGAGCGAAAGCCTTGTTGGCCTCGGCCATCTTGTGGGTATCCTCGCGCTTCTTCACGGCGTTGCCGGTGTTGTTGGCAGCATCCATGATCTCAGCAGCCAGACGCTGTGCCATGGTCTTCTCACCACGGCTGCGGCTGTAAGCAGTCAGCCAGCGCAGGCCCAGAGTCTCGCGGCGGGCAGGGCTGACTTCCAGAGGAACCTGGTAGTTAGCACCGCCAACGCGGCGGGTCTTGCACTCGAGGCTGGGCATGATGTTCTCCATCGCCTTCTCGAAAGTCTCGAGAGGATCGTTGCCGGTCTTCTCCTGAATCATGGAGAAAGCCTCGTAAACGATCTTCTGAGCGACGCCCTTCTTGCCGTCCAGCATGACGCTGTTGACCAGACGGGTGACCATCTTGGAATTGTAAATAGGATCAGCTAAGACATCGCGCTTAGCAATGTTACCTCTTCTAGGCATCTTTCTTCCCTCCTTCACAGAATGATATCATCGGTACTCGAAAGTAATAAAACTCCCGTTGTGTCACAAAGAGCTGACCTTACATAAACTGTTGCCCTCCGCACTTTCTGCGGACTTGTTATTTATATAATGGAAAGCCGTTTATGGCGGTTCGTTCCTCAATTACTTCTTTGCAGCACCGGCCTTAGGACGCTTTGCGCCGTACTTGGAGCGGGCCTGATTACGGCCTGCAACACCCTGAGTATCCAGAGTACCACGGATGATGTGGTAACGCACACCGGGCAGGTCCTTAACACGACCGCCACGGATCAGCACGACGGAGTGCTCCTGCAGGTTATGGCCGATACCGGGAATGTAAGAGGTGACCTCGATACCATTCGTGAGGCGGACACGGGCGACCTTACGCAGAGCAGAGTTAGGCTTCTTGGGGGTCATGGTACGGACTGCAGTGCAGACACCGCGCTTCTGGGGGCTGTTCAGATCAGAATACTGTTTCTTCTGAGAATTGTAGCTCTTCAGCAGGGCGGGAGCAGTGCTCTTCGTAGCCAGGACCTGACGGCCTTTGCGTACAAGCTGGTTAAAAGTAGGCATTGGTTTTCTCCTTTCTTAATGATGAACATCGGATATTTTCCGACTTTTTTGCCGCACTATCCCTGTGTGGGACGCGCAACAGTTATATAATACCCGTTTTCATCAGGAATGTCAACAGTTTTTCCAATATTTTTTTGTTTTATTCGCCGAAAGGGTTTTTACTGTGTTTTTGGGGCAGAATCAGCTGATTTTAACCTCTCAGTCTGCTTCGCAGACAGTTCCCCTACCGAGGGGAGCCTCTGGCGAAGAGGGAAAGCTTTCCGATATGCCAAAGCCTCCCCTCGATAGGGGAGGTGGCACGGCGTCAGCCGTGACGGAGAGGTTTATCCCAAAAAAGCCGCCCCTGCGGATGCGCTCCGCAAAGACGGCTCTTCGTATTTACTTTACAGAATGCTGTGACGGAACATTACTGCTGCGCAGCAGCTACCTGCTCAGCGGCGACCTCGGCGTCACGCTCTGCCTCACGGCGGGCCAGATCCTCACGCACCTCCGGGAGACCGGTACCTGCGGGGATGAGCTTACCGATGATGACATTCTCCTTCAGGCCGGCCAGCGGATCGACCTTGCCCTTGATGGCGGCCTCGGTCAGCACGCGGGTGGTCTCCTGGAAGGAAGCGGCGGACAGGAAGGACTCGTTGGCCAGAGCAGCCTTGGTGATGCCCAGCAGCACCTGCTGATACTCGACCAGCTTGATGCCCTGCTCGCCTGCGTCGATCCGCTTCTGCAGCTCGGCGTTGATGTTCTCGACTTCCAGACGGTTTGCCAGAGCGCCGCCAATGAGGTCGGAAGAGCCGGAGTCGGTCACGCGGACCTTGCGGCACATCTGACGGACGATGACCTCGATATGCTTATCGTTGATCTCAACGCCCTGCAGACGGTAGACCTTCTGGACCTCGCTGATGAGGTAGTTCTGGACGTCGCTCAGACCCTTGATGGCCAGAATATCCTGCGGATACAGGACGCCCTCGCGGGTGATGATGTCGCCCTTCTCCACGCGGTCGCCCGGCATGACGCGCGCGTGCTGGGTGAAGGGAATGGAGTAGCTCTTGACGACCTCAGCGCCGGTCTCGTCCTTGCCCGTGACCTTGATGACGACATTCTTCTTGGTATCGTCGTGAGAGACGACACCGGAGATCTCGCTCATGATGGCCATGCTCTTGGGACGGCGGCTCTCGAACAGCTCCTCGACACGGGGAAGACCCTGCGTAATATCCTCAGCCGATGCGATACCGCCGGTATGGAAGGTACGCATGGTCAGCTGAGTGCCCGGCTCGCCGATGGACTCTGCAGCGATGACGCCGATGGACTCGCCCAGCTGGACCGGCTCACCGTTTGCCATATCGCTGCCGTAGCAGTGTGCGCAGACGCCGATCTTGGCGCGGCAGGTCAGCAGGCTGCGGATCTTCAGCTTGGTGATGCCTGCAGCCTCGATGTCGTTGGCATCGTAGAGGTCGATCATCTTGCCCTCGGGAACGATGACCTTGCCGGTGACGGGGTCGATGACATCGCCCACGGCATAACGGCCGATGATGCGCTCACGGAAGCTCTCGATCTTCTCCTTGCCCTCGTGGATCTCGGAGACCCACAGGCCGTCGGTGGTACCGCAGTCGATCTCGCGGACGATGACCTCCTGAGAGACATCGACCATGCGGCGGGTCAGGTAGCCGGAGTCAGCGGTACGCAGAGCGGTATCGGCCAGACCCTTACGAGCACCACGGGCAGAAACGAAGTATTCCAGAATATTCAGACCTTCGCGGTAGTTGGCACGAATGGGCATCTCGATGGTCTTACCGGCGGTGTTTGCCAGCAGGCCGCGCATACCGGCCAGCTGCTTGATCTGGTTCATAGAACCACGGGCGCCGGAGTCTGCCATCATGAAGATCTCGTTGTCCTCGGGCAGGTTTGCAGCCAGAGCCTTGGAGACCTTGTCGGTGGTGGCCTGCCAGATGTTGATGGTCTGGGCATAGCGCTCGTTCTCGGAGATCAGGCCGCGGTTGAAGAGCTTGCTGACCTGAGAGACCTGCTTGTCAGCGTCGGCGATCAGCTCGTCCTTCTGGGGCGGGATGACTGCGTCGCAGACAGCGACGGAGATGGCAGACAGGGTGGAGTACTTGTAGCCCTGTGCCTTGATGGCGTCCAGCATCTTTGCACACGTGCGGGTGCCGTTGCGGGTCATGCAGCGGGAGATGATGTCGGGCAGGGTCTTCTTGGTCACGCGGAAGCTGACCTCATACTCCAGCCAGTGCTCCGGGTCGGTGCGGTCGATATAGCCCAGATTCTGGGGCACGGGGTTGTTGAAGATGATGCGGCCGGCGGTGGCGTCCACCAGACCGGTGCGCTCCACGCCGTCGATGACCATGGTGCGGCGCACCTTGATGGGTGCGTGCAGGGTGATGATGTGCTCGGCGTAGGCCATCAGAACCTCGTTCTCGTCGCGGAACACCTTGCCTGCGCCCTCCTCGTTCTCACGAACGGTGGTCAGGTAGTAGCTGCCCAGGATCATATCCTGCGTCGGCACGGTGACAGGTGCGCCGTCCGAGGGCTTCAGCAGGTTGCCGGAAGCCAGCATCAGCATCTTGGCCTCACGGCAGGCATCCTCGCCCAGAGGCAGATGGACTGCCATCTGGTCACCGTCGAAGTCGGCGTTGAATGCGGTACAGGCCAGCGGGTGCAGCTTGATGGCACGGCCCTCGACCAGCACGGGGTTGAAGGCCTGAATGCCCAGACGGTGCAGGGTAGGTGCACGGTTCAGCAGGACGGGGTGGCCCTTGATGACCGTCTCAAGACTGTCCCAGACCTCGGGCTTGGTACGCTCGACCATCTTGCGGGCAGACTTGATGTTGTTGGCCACGCCCTTCTCGACCAGATCCTTCATGACGAAGGGCTTGAACAGCTCCAGCGCCATCTCCTTGGGCAGACCGCACTGGTCCATCTTCAGCTCAGGGCCGACGACGATAACGGAACGGCCAGAGTAGTCAACACGCTTGCCCAGCAGGTTCTGGCGGAAGCGGCCCTGCTTGCCCTTCAGCAGATCGGAAAGGCTCTTCAGTGCGCGGTTGTTGGGGCCGGTGACCGGACGGCCGCGGCGGCCGTTGTCGATCAGACTGTCAACTGCCTCCTGCAGCATCCGCTTCTCGTTGCGCACGATGATGTCGGGAGCGCCCAGCTCCAGCAGACGGCGCAGACGGTTGTTGCGGTTGATGACGCGGCGGTACAGGTCATTCAGGTCGGAGGTGGCGAAGCGGCCGCCGTCCAGCTGGACCATGGGGCGCAGGTCAGGCGGCAGCACAGGCAGCACATCCATGACCATCCACTCGGGGCGGTTGCCGGAAACGCGGAAGGCCTCGACGGCCTCCAGACGCTTCAGGATGCGCACCCGCTTCTGGCCGGAGGACTTCTCCACCTCAGCCGTCAGCTCGGCGCTGAGCTGGTCGAGGTCGATCTCCTTCAGCAGGTCCTGAATGGCCTCAGCGCCCATTGCAGCCTCGAACTCGTCGCCGTAGCGCTCCCGCATCTCGCGGTACTCTTTCTCAGTCAGCAGCTGCTTTTTTTCCAGCGGGGTCAGGCCGGGGTCGGTGACGATATAGCTTGCAAAGTACAGCACCTTCTCCAGCAGACGGGGGCTGATGTCCAGCATCAGGCCGATGCGGCTGGGGATGCCCTTGAAATACCAGATATGGCTCACAGGAGCGGCCAGCTCGATGTGGCCCATGCGCTCACGGCGGACCTTGGCCTTGGTGACCTCGACGCCGCAGCGGTCGCAGATCTTGCCCTTGTAGCGGATGCGCTTATACTTGCCGCAGTGGCACTCCCAGTCCTTGGTAGGTCCAAAAATGCGCTCGCAGTACAGACCGTCGCGCTCCGGCTTCAGGGTGCGGTAGTTGATGGTCTCAGGCTTCTTCACCTCGCCGTAGCTCCAGTTGCGGATCTGGTCCGGAGAGGCAAGGCCGATTTTGATCGAATCGAAGACGTTGTTTTCCATGAAACGAACCCTTTCTTAATCTTTATAGTCTCGATGATAACAGTTGACGTTGGAAGACCCGCTGCCCTCCCCTGCCCTGCGGCGGCAGCACGCGCACCGCGCAGGGGGTCGCAGCTTTCTCATAGGGGGGTCTTATTCGTCGATGTTCACTTCGTCAGAAGCGGGCTCTGCAGCGGCAGAGCTGTCATCCTCCAGCACGGAGGGATCATCGAAACCAGCATCGGCGTCCTTGATGGTGTAATCGTTCAGCAGCTCGTTCTCGTTGGCGACGGTCTCGGTGCCGGCAACATCGCGCATATCAAATCCGGTCTCTTCGTCGTCGAAGTTCTGGCGCATATCGATCTCGTTGCCGTCCTTGTCCTGAACGATGACGTCCAGACCCAGAGCCTGCAGCTCCTTGAGCATGACGCGGAAGGATTCGGGGATGCCCGGCTGCGGGATCGGCTCGCCCTTGACGATGGCCTCGTAGGTCTTGACACGGCCCTCGACGTCATCGGACTTGACGGTCAGGATCTCCTGCAGGGTGTAAGCAGCGCCGTAAGCCTCCAGAGCCCAGACCTCCATCTCGCCGAAGCGCTGGCCGCCGAACTGGGCCTTGCCGCCCAGAGGCTGCTGAGTGACCAGAGAGTAGGGGCCGGTGGAACGGGCGTGGATCTTATCGTCAACGAGGTGATGCAGCTTGAGGTAGTACATATAGCCGACGGTGACGCGGTTGTCGAACTTCTCACCGGTGCGGCCGTCGTAAACGGTGGTCTTGCCGTCGCGGTCCAGCTCGATCTTGGAGAAGTCGATGATGTGGCCCTTCTCGCCCATCAGCTTCGGCAGCTTGGTGGGGTAAGCGGGGGCGTTCTCGCCGTGCCACATCTCGCGGGCGGTATCGAAGGTATCGCCGATGTCAGCCTCGCGGGCGGAGTCGAAGACCGGGGTCATGACCTTGATGCCGCAGGCCTTGGCTGCGTAGCCGAGGTTGACTTCCAGCACCTGACCGATGTTCATACGGGAAGGAACGCCCAGCGGGTTCAGCACGATGTCCAGCGGGGTGCCGTCGGGCAGGTAGGGCATATCCTCCTGCGGCAGGATGCGGGAAACGACACCCTTGTTGCCGTGGCGGCCTGCCATCTTATCGCCGACGCTGATCTTGCGCTTCTGAGCGATGTAGCAGCGGACGACCTCGCGCACGCCGGGCTGCAGCTCGTCGCTGTTCTCCGGGGTAAAGACCTTGACGTCCACGATGATGCCGTACTCGCCGTGGGGCACGCGCAGAGAGGTGTCACGCACCTCGCGGGCCTTCTCGCCGAAGATGGCGCGGAGCAGGCGCTCCTCAGCGGTCAGCTCGGTCTCGCCCTTCGGGGTAACTTTGCCGACCAGAATGTCGCCGCTCTTGACCTCTGCGCCGATGCGGATGATGCCGCGCTCGTCCAGATCCTTCAGGGCATCCTCCGAGACGTTGGGGATGTCGCGGGTGATCTCTTCGGGTCCCAGCTTGGTGTCGCGGGACTCGGTCTCATATTCCTCGATGTGGATCGAGGTGTAAACGTCCTCGCGGACGATCTTCTCGTTCAGCAGGACGGCGTCCTCGTAGTTGTAGCCCTCCCAGGTCATGAAGCCGATCAGAGCGTTCTTGCCCAGAGAGATCTCGCCGTTGCGCATTGCGGGGCCGTCGGCCAGCACCTGACCGGCCTTGACGGTCTCACCCACCTCGACGATGGGGCGCTGGTTGATGCAGGTACCTGCGTTGGAGCGGGCGAACTTGATCAGAGCGTAGTTGTCCACTGCACCCTGTGCGTTGCGCACCTCAATGTGGTCTGCGTCCACCTTCTCGACGATGCCGTCGGCCTTGGCCAGAACAGCGGTGCCGGAGTCGGTCGCAGCCTTGTACTCCATGCCGGTGGCAACGATGGGCTGCTGCGTGACCATCAGAGGCACGGCCTGACGCTGCATGTTGGAGCCCATCAGAGCACGGTTACAGTCATCGTTCTCGAGGAAGGGGATGCAGGCGGTAGCGACAGAGACCATCATTCGGGGCGAGACGTCCATATAATCGACCTTCTCGGCGTCGATCTCGAGGATGTCGTCGCGGCGGCGGGCGGAGACGCGGGCACGCTTGAAGTGCTTGGTCTCGTCCAGCGGCTCATTGGCCTGTGCCACGACGTACTCGTCCTCAACGTCAGCGGTCATATACTCGACCTCGTCGGTGACGACCTGGTCGATGAGATTGCCGTTCTCGTCGTAGGTCTTTTTGACCTTGCGGTAGGGAGCCTCGACGAAGCCATACTCGTTGATCTTGGCGTAGGATGCCAGATAGGAGATCAGACCGATGTTGGGGCCTTCAGGAGTCTCGATGGGGCACATACGGCCATAGTGGCTGTAGTGGACGTCGCGGACTTCGAAGCCTGCGCGGTCACGGCTCAGACCGCCGGGGCCCAGAGCAGACAGACGGCGCTTGTGGGTCAGCTCAGCCAGAGGGTTGTTCTGGTCCATGAACTGGGACAGCGGAGAGGAGCCGAAGAACTCCTTGATGGCGGCCACCACAGGACGAATGTTGATGAGGGCCTGCGGGGTGATGACGCTCTGGTCCTGGCTCTGGAGGGTCATCCGCTCACGGATGACGCGCTCCATGCGGGAGAAGCCGATGCGGAACTGGTTCTGCAGCAGCTCACCGACGCTGCGGATGCGGCGGTTGCCCAGATGGTCGATGTCATCGGTGGTGCCGATGCCGTGGCCCAGACCGTTCAGGTAGTTGATGGAGGAGAGGATGTCGGTCACGGTGACGGTGCGGCCGATGAGCTGGTCGTGGTTGCGGCGCAGCATCTCCTTCTGCTCCTCCACATCGGAGGTGGTGTCGAGGATCTTCTTGATCTCCTCGAAGGAGCAGCGCTCGTTGATGCCGCATTCCTTGACGTCGAAGGAGAAGAAGCCCTGTGCATCCACACAGCCGTTGGTGATGACCTTGACCTTCTTGCCCTCGACGTTCAGCACGACGATGTTGACGCCGGCTGCATCCGCGGCCTCCGCCATCTGACGGGTGATCTTGGCATCCTTCTCGATGAGCAGTTCGCCGGTCAGAGGAGCGACGACGTTCTCGGCGGCGACGTGGTTCATGATGCGGCGTGCCAGAGACAGCTTCTTGTTCATCTTATAACGACCGAACCGGGACAGATCGTAGCGGCGGGGGTCGAAGAAGAGCATATTGATCTGGCTGGTGGCGGACTCCACCGTGGGAGGCTCACCGGGGCGCAGCTTGCGGTAGACTTCCAGCAGGCCCTCCTCGGTGTTCTTGGTGGTGTCCTTCTCCAGCGTGGCAAGGATGCGCTCATCCTCGCCGAAGTAGTTCAGGATGTCCTCGTTGGAGGACAGGCCCAGTGCACGGCAGAGGACGGTGACGGGCAGCTTGCGGTTCTTGTCGATGCGGACATAGAACACGTTGGAAGCGTCGGTCTCGTACTCCAGCCATGCGCCGCGGTTGGGGTTCATGGTGGCGCTGTACAGGTCGTTGCCCACCTTATCCTTGGCATCACCGTAGAATACGCCGGGAGAACGGACCAGCTGGCTGACGATGGCGCGCTCTGCACCGTTGATGACAAAGGTGCCTGCGTCGGTCATCAGGGGGAAGTCGCCCATGAAGATCTCCTGATCCTTCACCTCGCCGGTCTCCTTGTTCAGCAGACGGGCGGTGACGCGCAGGGGCGCTGCATAGGTCACGTCGCGCTCTTTGCACTCTTTGATGCTGTACTTCGGCTCCTTGTCGAGGCGGAAGTCCACAAAGCTCAGTGCCAGATTGCCGGTATAGTCCTCAATGGTGCCGATGTCGTGGAAGACCTCTTTCAGGCCCTCGTCCAGAAACCACTGGTACGAGTTCTTCTGGACCTCAATGAGGTTCGGCATACTGATGACTTCGTCGATGTGGGAGAAGCTCATGCGCTCGGTCTTGCCGAGCTTGACGGGCTTGACTTTCATCATAAAATCAACCACTCCTTACTTTTATACTCTACGGATGTTGCAAAATGCAGGTCGAATTTGAGCAGACACACATAATTCGGCCTGCACCGCGCGCAGAAGTCCGGCGTTTTGCACAAACTTTTCGGTGAGACCCGTCCGGCTCGCACTGCACAAACTCCCTTTTTGGCGCACTAGGCCATTATGTGATACTAATACAGTATACACCCTGAAACCCCTGTTGTCAAGCCATTTTTCCGTTTTGAGGCAAAAAAATTCCCGAGCGCCCTCTTTTATGGGACGCCCGGGTGCGTGTACGCTTTGCGCGATTTTGGGGTTGATTTTTTTGTTTTTTACGTTCCAGACAAAAACACCCTTGTGCATTTTGTCACCATTTGCTCTTGCATCCTGCCCTACTCGTCCAGATAATCCCGCAGGCGCTTGGCCCGGCTGGGGTGGCGCAGCTTGCGCAGGGCCTTGGCTTCGATCTGGCGCACCCGCTCGCGGGTGACGTTGAACTCCCGGCCCAGCTCTTCCAGCGTCCGGGCGCGGCCATCCTCAAGGCCGAAGCGAAGGGCGATGACCCGCTCCTCCCGGGGCGTGAGGCTCTTGAGCACCGTCATCAGCTCCCGGCGGAGCAGCTGCCGCCCGGCCTCGTCGGCGGGGATGCCCGCCTCATCGTCCCGGATGAAGTCCTCAAGGTGGGCGTCTTCCTCCTCCCCCACCGGCGTTTCGAGGCTGATGGGGTCCTGCGACAGCTGCAGCAGCTCCCGCACCCGGGCCGCCTCCATGTCCAGCTGGGCGGCGATCTCCTCGACGGTCGGCTCCCGGCCTGTGCGGCGCAGCAGCTCCCCCGCCGTCTTCTTCACCCGGTTGATGCTCTCCACCAGATGCACCGGGATGCGGATGGTGCGGCCCTGATCGGCGATGGCCCGGGTGATGGACTGCCGGATCCACCATGTGGCGTAGGTGGAAAACTTGAAGCCCCGGTCCGGCTCGAACTTTTCCGCTGCCTTCATCAGGCCGAGGTTTCCCTCCTGAATGAGGTCGAGGAAGGGCAGGCCCCGCCCGGCGTACCGCTTTGCCACCGAGACCACGAGGCGGAGGTTCGCTTCGCTGAGACGGCGGCGGGCGTCCTCGTCCCCGGCCTGCGCGGCACGGGCGAGGGCAGCCTCCTCCTCCGCGGCCAGCAGGGGCACCCGGCCGATCTCCTTCAGATAGGTCTTTACCGGGTCGTCCAGCGCCACCCCCTCGGCAGAAAGCTCATCCTCGAGTCTGCCGATCTGCTCTTCGTCCAGAAGCGGCAGCTCCGTCTCCTCCTCAGCCACCTGCACGCCCCGCATCTCCAGTGCGGCATACAGCTCGTCCAGCCCTGCCGGGTCGAAGTCCTGTTCCTCCATCGCACGGCTCACCTGCTCGGGCGTCAGGACATGGCGGCGGGCGCGTCCCGCCAGCAGTTTTGCCATTTCTTCCGTCTGTGACATTTTCTGCATCTGCTCTTCTCCTTCCGGCCCCAGCCGGTGGAGAGATCAGACCGAATCTTCTGCGTCAGCAGTTCCCTGCTTTTGTTCCCGCATCGACTGGAGATACTGTTCAATATCGTTGGTTGACATACTGGCGGCGCGGCTGGCCACGGGGGTGCCCCGGGCGATGCGTTCCAGATAGAGCTGGATGTCCTCCGGCGTACAGTTCACATCGCTGTATTGTGCCGCAAGACGGCTCAATTCATTCAAGGCCTCCTCGCTGACGAAGGCCCGCAGGGTGGCGAGGCTCACGTCCACCCCCTGCTCCCTGCAGCGGAGCATGGCCTCGTACAGCTCCTTCTGCTGGGGCTGCAAAAACTGCTCCGGCCTGAGTCGGGCGCTCACCTTGTCGATGTAGCCCGGCTCCCGCAGCATGGCGGCCAGAAGCCGCTGTTCGGCGCTGGCCATCCCCAGTGCGCCCCGGCCTGCGCCGTAGGGCACCTTGATCTGGTCCATCTCGCCCTCCCGCAGACGGGCGCGGCTCCGCTCCCAGCGGCGCTTGCTGCCGGCCCTTTTCACGGCGTCGGCCAGCTGGGCCATGATGGCGGTCTTGGAGATGTTGGTCTCCTCGGCCAGACGGCCTGCGTAGACCTCCTGCTCGGTGGGGTTGGAGCGCTGGGCCAGCATCTCCACGGCCTCCTTGACGTACTCGAGGCGCTGGGCGTCCTGCTTGAGGTCGTACTGGTCCCGCAGCCGCTTCATCCGGAAGTCCAGCGCGTTGCCCACGCCGTCCAGCAGGGCCTTGAAGCGGTCGGCACCGTATTTCTTGATGTACTCGTCCGGGTCCTTCGCCCCCGGGATCTGTAAGACGCCCACCCGCACCGGGCTGTTGCGGAACAGCTCCAGCGAGCGGAGGGTGGCCTTCTGGCCCGCCTCATCGGAGTCGTAGCTGAGGATGACCTCCTCGGCGTACTGGCTGATGAGCTTGACCTGATCGGGCGTCAGGGCCGTGCCGCAGGCGCAGACGGCGGTGTCAATGCCCGCCTGATGCATGGAGATGACGTCCATGTAGCCCTCACAGAGGACATACCGGCGGGAGGCGCTCCGCTTGGCGATCTGGAGCGCAAACACCGTATCCGACTTGTGGTAGACCAGCGTTTCGGGGCTGTTGACGTATTTGGGCTTGGAGTCGTCCAGCACCCGGCCGCCGAAGGCGATGATGTTGCCCCGCAGGTCGAAGATGGGGGTCATGACCCGCCGCCAGAACAGGCAGTAGATGCGGCCCGACTGGCTGCGCTTGAACAGGCCGCTGGCGTCCAGCTCCTGCTGGTTGTATCCCTTATCCCGGAGGTACTGGTAGAGCGCCTGCCCGTCGTCGGGGGCATAGCCCAGCCCGAAACGGTTGATGGTCTTGTCGTCGAGGCCGCGCCGCCGCCAGTAGGCCCGGGCCTGCCGGGCCTCCTCCACCGTGGAGTTGAGGCAGGCGTGGAAGAAGCGGGCCGCGTCCTTGTTCATGGTCAGGATGCGGCTGCGCAGACGGCCCGTTTTGTCGTCCTCGGTGGGTTCGGGCATCCCGGCCCGCTGGGCCAGCAGCTTGACGGCCTCGATGTAGTCGATGCTGTTGATCCTCTTGGTAAAGCTCACCGCGTCGCCGCCCGCGCCGCAGCCAAAGCAGTAGAAGCTCTGGGTGTCCGGGTAGACGTAGAACGAGGGGGTCTTCTCGCTGTGGAAGGGGCACAGCCCGCCGTAGAGCCGGCCCTTCCGCTTGAGCTGGACATAATTGCCCACCAGCTCCACGATGTCGGTGCGGCGGGTCAGCTCTTCAATATATTCGTGTGGGATCATAACGATGTTCGGCGCTCCTTTTTCTCCAAAACGTGCCGCCTGCGGGGCACAAAGACGTCCTCGAAGGTGCGGACGGCAGATCTGCCGCTTCTTTTTCTCTCGTCCTCCCTCCTCTCCGTGCGCGGCCGATCCCAGTGCCGCGTCTGCGGCTATTGTAACCGATTTGCGCTGTCGAAGGGGGAAAATCCATGACTCTTCGTTCAAAAAATGTTTCGATGGGTTTGCTGGGAATTTTTGGTATTTCAGTCTCTTTCGCCAGTTGCTGCTGTTTTTCGTTCTTTGGCAGCGGCATGCCCTCTCAGAACGCCGCATAAAACGGCGCACTCACGGTGACATTGGCCGTGCCCCGTGTCAGCTCCTGCAGCTGGGTGAGCAGCGGCCCCTCGGTGTGTTCCGGCATCTGCCAGCGGAGGGTGACCCGGTCGGTGAACTCCGGCTCGGCCAGCTTGCCCCCTGCCGCCCGGATGAGGAGGTCGGCCCGCTCATAAAGCCCGTAGTCCACCGTCACCTCCAGCGCCACCACGCTGCGCACTGTGACCACCTCGGCGGCTTCCAGCGCCCGGGCGGTGGCCGTGGTGTAGGCCCGGACGAGGCCCCCCGTGCCCAGCAGCACACCGCCGAAGTACCGGGTGACGACCACGATGAGGTCGGTCAGGCCGCTGTGCTGCAAGACCTCCAGCGCAGGCGTCCCCGCCGTCTTGGCCGGTTCGCCGTCGTCGGAGTAGCGCTCCCGGCTGCCCTCCCGCAGACGGTAGGCATAGACGTTGTGGCGGGCGGTGCGGTTGGCCGCACGCACCTGTTCCAGAAAGGCCACGGCCTTTTCCTCGCTGTCTGCAAAGGAGAGCTGCGCGATGAAGCGGCTCTTCTTCTCTTCGTATTCTCCGATGGCCGTGCCCCGGATGGTGCGGTAATCCTCCACGCTGGTTCCTCCTGCTTTTCATCAATGAGATAAGTATAGCATAAATCGCCCCAAAGAAAAAGCCCGCCTGTGCCGGCGGCACAGACGGACTCATTTCTCATGTCAGGTTCAGCGGATCTCGATGCCCAGCTTGAACTTCAGGTTGCCCAGCACCTTCTTGACGGTGCGCTCCACCTGCTCGGCGGAGACTTCGGCAGCGGGGTCGGACAGGGTCAGGGAGAAGGCCATGCTCTTCTTGCCCTCGCCGAGGTTCGCGCCGCGGTAAATATCGAACAGCTTGACCTCGGTGATGAGGGGGCTGGCCTTTTTGATGGCCTCCTCGATGTCGCCGCAGGCCACAGCCTCGTCGCAGACCAGAGCCAGATCGCGCTTGACGGCGGCGTAGGGGCTGAGGGGCTTGTAGCGCAGCTCACCCTCGACGCAGGACATCAGGGCCTCGTAGTCCAGCTCGCCCAGATAGATGTTCTGGCTGTCCTTCTGCTCCTTGGCGATCTCCAGTTCAGCGTTGATCTCGTTGGCCAGCTTGCCAAAGACGCCCAGACGCTTGCCGTTGCAGTAGACGGCGGCGCTGATGCCGGGGTGGAGCCAGCTGGTGGTCTCCCGCTGGTAGGTGAAGGTCAGGTCGAAGCCTGCGGCCAGCGCCTCCAGAGCGCCCTTGACGGTGAAGAAGTCCTCCGCCGGGCCGAACGCGCCGAGGCAGAGGGTCTGACGCTCGTGGGGGTGCTCCTGAATGGGCAGCTCCTTGGCGAGGTAGACCGGTGCCATCTCAAACAAACGGCCCTCGGCGTTGCCCTTCTTCAGGTTGTCCACGATGACGTTCAGCATGGAGGGGGCCAGCAGGGTGCGCATGACGGACAGATTCTCGCTGATGGGGTTCAGGATGCGGATGGCCTTGCGGGCCTCGTCGTCCGCCGGGATATGGAGCATATCGAACTCGGCGTTGGAGTAGAAGGCCAGCGTGGAGGCCTCATAGAAGCCCTGTGCCGCCAGCAGCCGCTTGGTCTTGAGCTGCTGCTTCTGGTCGTAGGTCAGGCCGCCGTTGGTGACGGAGGCAGTGTTCAGGAAGGTGGGCACGATGTGGTCATAGCCGTACTCGCGGATGACCTCCTCGGCCAGATCGGGGAAGCTCTCCACGTCCTCGCGGTAGAGCGGTGCCGAGACGTCCCAGCTGCCGTCGGCCTGCACATCCACGGTGAACTCGAGGCGCTCGAGGATGTCGATCATGGTCTGATCGGGCACGGTGATGCCAAGCACGCCGCAGATCTTGGCCGGGGTGGTGACGATGTGCCTGCGCTCCAGCGGGCGGCCATCGGTCAGGTCGTATTCCAGCGTGGTGATGTCGCCGCAGTCCAGCTCCTGAATGAGGTGCAGAGCGCGGGCAAGGCCCATCTCGGGGGAGTGACGGTCCACGCCCTTCTCGTAGCGGGCGGAGGAGTCGCTGTTCTGGCCCAGAGCGCGGCTGGTCTTGCGGACCGAGTCGCGGGCGAAGGTCGCGCACTCGAAGAGCAGGCTGGTGGTGGCGTCGTCCATGCCGGAGTTTGCGCCGCCCATGATGCCGGCCAGCGCCACCGGCTTCTCGGCGTCGCAGATGACCAGATTGTTGGGGTTCAGGGTGAACTCCTTCTCGTCGAGGGTGGTGATCTTCTCGCCCTCCGCAGCGCGGCGGACGGTGATGCTGCGGCCCGCCACCTTATTCAGGTCGAAGGCGTGCATGGGCTGGCCCATCTCCAGCAGGGTGTGGTTGGTGATGTCCACCACGTTGCTGATGGAGCGCAGGCCGCAGAGGGCCAGATGGCGCTTCATCCAGCGGGGAGACTCGCCCATCCGGATGTTGCGGACGTAGTGTGCCATGTAGCGGGGGCAGAGGTCGGGGGCCTCCACCTTCACGCTCACCGGCGCGTCGGCGTCGCAGACGGCCTTATAGTCCATGGCCGGCATGTGCAGGGGCTTGCCGAGGATGGCGGCCACCTCGCGGGCGATGCCCAGCACCGACTGGCAATCGGGGCGGTTGGCGGTGATGGAGATGTCGAAGATGTAGTCGTCCAGACCCACCACGGGGGCGATGTCGGTGCCGGGGACGGAGTCCTCGGGCAGGATGAGCAGGCCGTAGACCTCAGAGCCCGGGAACAGGTCGTCGTTCAGGCCCAGCTCCTCGCCGGAGCAGAGCATTCCGTTGGACTCGACGCCCTGCATCTTGCGGGCTTTGATCTTGATGCCGCCGGGCAGGGTGGAGCCGTCCAGCGCGGCGGGCACACAGTCGCCCAGCTTCATGTTCGAAGCGCCGGTGCTGATGCGGATGTCGTGGCCGTAGCTGCCGCAGTCCACGACGCACTTGGTCAGATGGGTGCCCTCCTGAGGCTCCATCTCCACGATCTTACCGACGACCACCTTGCTGATGCCGGCGTCCAGCGGGATCAGCTCCTCGACCTCAAAGCCGCAGGAGAAGAGCTTCTCTTCAAGCTCCTGTGCGGTAACGTCAATATCGACGAGTTCTTTTAACCAACTGAAAGGTACTTTCATTGTTTGCTCTCTCCCCTCTTATTCGTGGAACTGCTTGAGGAACTGCAGGTTGTTCTCAAACATCAGGCCGATGTTGTTGATGCCATACTTCAGCATGGCGATGCGCTCGATGCCGATGCCGAAGGCAAAGCCCGAGTACACGTCCGGGTCGATGCTGCAGTTCTCCAGCACCTTGCGGTTGACGACGCCGCCGCCCAGCACCTCGATCCAGCCGGTGTGCTTGCACAGGGGGCAGCCCTTGCCGTGGCACTCGAAGCAGCTCACGTCCACCTCGACGCTCGGCTCAGTGAAGGGGAAGTAGGAGGGGCGCAGGCGGGTGCGGGTGTCGGCACCGAACAGCTTCTGCACGAAGGTGTTCAGCGCGCCCTGCAGGTCGCCCAGCGTGATGCCCTTATCCACCACCAGACCCTCCATCTGATGGAACATGGGGCTGTGGGTGGCGTCGGAGTCGGAGCGGAAGACGCGGCCCGGGATGAGCACCTTGATGGGCGGCTTCTGGCTGTCCATGGTGCGGATCTGGCCGCCGGAGGTCTGGGTGCGGAGCAGGAACTCGTCGGACAGGTAGAAGGTGTCCTGCATATCACGGGCGGGGTGGTCCTTCGGGACGTTCAGACGGGTGAAGTTGTGGTCGTCGTCCTCGATCTCGGGGGCGTCTGCCACCGCAAAGCCCATGCCCGAGAAGACGTCGATGATCTGGTTGGTCACGAGGGTCAGCGGGTGCAGACCGCCCACGGCGCGGGTCTTGGCGGGCAGGGTGATGTCCACCGTCTCGGCGGCGTTGCGGGCGGCAAGCTCGGCCTGCTTGACCTGCTCGGCGGCGGCGTCATACTCCGCCTGCACCTTGGCCTTCAGTTCGTTGATGATCTTGCCCATGGCCGGACGCTCCTCGGGGGCGACCGAGCGCAGATTCTTCATCAGGGCGGGGATCTTGCCGTTCTTGCTCAGATATTCCTGCCAGAAAGTTGCCAGCGTCTCCTTGGAAGAGACCTGACCGAGGCTCTCTTCCGCCTGCTTTGCCAGCTCGTCGATCATTGCTTGCATGGATGTTCTCTCCTTCTCATTCGTGTTGTTCAGCGGACAGCAAAAAAGCTCCGTCCCCTGCCGGGGCCTCTCGTAAGGCCCGGCAAAAGGGACGAAGCTTCAAAAATTTACAGCTCCGCGGTACCACCCGGTTTCCGCCCGGCCCACTCGGGAGCCGTGCGGCGCTCAAAACGCCGTAACGGGGCGCACCGTCCGGCCCTACTGCAAGGTTCAGGCCGGCCGCTCGGGAGCGAACTTCAGCCAGCGCCCGCACGGAAGCCCTCTCAGCCGGTGAAGCTTCTCTCTTTGCTGCGGTGCGCCCGCCTACTCTCTCCGTCGCTGCGTTTGGAGTATTCAGGTCGTGGTCATCAAATAACCATGAATCATCTTACCACATTTCGGGCCGGTTTGCAAGCGGCGCAGGCAGATTTCGAGGAATATCCGCGTTTTTCTTGCTTTTCAGCCGTTATTATGGTATGCTGGGTCTAACGCTTTACGGAAAGGAGGGTACACCTGCAATGGGTTGGAACGGCTGCGTTTTCTTCAAAAAAGGAAACCCCTAAGCTTTTCCGGCTCGAAGTGTACCCTTTTATCCCTTTCAGCAGAGCGTGGAGCATGATTTATGCGCCCCGCAGCTTTGCTATGGGGCGCTTTTGTTTTGCCCTGATTAAACCTCTCCGTCACGGCTTTGCCGTGCCACCTCCCCTATCGAGGGGAGGCTTTGGCATTCCGGAAAGTTTCGTCTTTATCCGGAAGCCCGCCCTCTTCGCCAGAGGCTCCCCTACTGGGGGAGCTGGCGAGCGTCAGCGAGACTGAGAGGTTGTACGAAGGAAAACCTACAAAGGGTACACATTTCTATCCACAATACATAGAAAGGGTGTTCCCCATGAACTTGAAAAAGCAGCTTGCCTGCATCTATACAAACAACTTCTTCTCCGGCCTGCGCATCACCGACGCCGTGTGGGTGGCGCTGCTGGCCGCGCGGGGCTTCTCGCTGTGGGAGATCGGCGTTGCCGAGAGCGTGTTCCACATGGTCAGCCTCACCTTCGAGGTGCCGAGCGGCATGGCGGCCGACCTGCTGGGCCGCAAGAAGACACTCGTGTTCGGCGGGGGCTGCATGGTGCTCTCCAATCTTCTGATGGCCTTTGCGCCCGACCTGTTTTTCATCTGCCTTGCAATGGCGCTGAGCGCACTGGCCAACGCCATGTTCTCCGGCACCACCTCGGCCCTGACTTACGACAGCCTCAAGCAGTGCGGCAAAACGGACGACTACCTCCGGGTCTCCGCCAACTGCTCCCAGCTCTCCATGCTGGCCACGGCTGTGGGGTCCCTCGCCAGCACGCTGGAACGATTTCTCCGCTTTTCCGGTTTCTACCTGCTGAGCGCCGCCTTTGAAGGCACTGCCGCTGCCGCCACCGCCCTGATGACCGAGCCCATCGTCACCGAGACGCAGGCCCGCCGGGAGAAGCAGACCTTCCGCGACCTGCCCGGCCAGCTGGCACAGCTGGTGCGGGACAGCATCACCGCTCTTCGCACCACCCCGCTGGCGGCGAAGCTCATCGTCTCCGCCGCTGTCCTCTGCATCCCCAGCTACCTGACCAAGATGTTCGTTCAGCAGCGGCTCGTGGAACAGGGCTGGCCCACAGCTCTGCTGTTCGTGCCGATGCTGCTGGGTGGGCTTGCCTCCATGCTGGGCGTTGAAGCGGCCCGGCGGCTCCATCCGAAAAGCCTGCGCCGGTTTTACGCCGTCTGCGCCCTGCTCTGCGGCGGGGGCTGTGCGCTGGTGGGTGCCGCCCCGGTGCTGGGCTGCATCTTCGGCTGTATGCTGGTGCAGGGCGTCATCGACGCCTACCTCCTGCACGAGGACCAGAAGCTCAATGACGTCATCCCCAGCGACCAGCGGGCCACCCTCACCAGCGTGGACAGCATGGTCTACAGCCTGCTCATGATACCCGCCAGCCCCCTCGTGGGCGCGGTGGGCGACGCCTTCGGGCAGGCCGGTGCGGGCCTTGCCGTGCTGGGCGTCCTCGTGGCCCTGAGCGGCGCGGCGGCGCTTGGCAGAAAGCCGCGCGCCTCTTGATCAAAAACGCACTGCCGGGTTCCTTGACAGCCGCCCGGCAATGCGCTATAATATCCATAGAAAAGGCACTGTGACAAACGGTTTGGCCTCTTTCTAAGGATTTGGCTTTTTGAAAACCGTCACCTTGGCAGAGGTGGCGGTTTTACTTTTTGATCCGAATCGTGAACGTAAGTCCAAAGACATGGAACGTCAAAGTAATCGGCATCTTCTCACCTCCTTTCGGAAGTGAGAGACCAAACCGCCTGCCGTATGTACAGTGCCCCGCCGCTTTCCAGCGGCAGCACCAGTGTATCATAAACGCCGACGGAAAACAAGAAAATCCCCCACAAATGTGGGGGATTTTCTCATGTTCGCAATCTTTTACTTACTTCGCCAGCAGCTCCTCCGCCAGCGCATCCATCTGCGCCTCGGCGGCGGGGTTGGAGGCAGAGCGGAGGGTGACGACGGTGTCACAGACCGTGATGTTCTTCATGCCCTCCAGCTCGGCGCGCATGAGCTTTGTGGCCATGGGCGCCCAAGTGCCGTTCTCCATCAGGGCGATGGTGCGGCTCTGGAAGGCCTTGGTCTTGAGGTGGGTCAGCAGGTTCTCCATCGGCGGGAAGAGGAAGCCGTCGTAGGTGGCGCAGGCCAGCACGGTCTTGCCGCAGCGGAAGGCCTCCGTGACGGCGTAGGAGACATCGACCCGGGTCAGGTCGATCTCCACCACCTTCGCCCCCTTGGCCCGGAGCTTGTCGGCCAGAGTGTGGGCGGCGGCGCGGGTGTGGCCGTGGATGGAGGCGCTGGCTACCAGGATCTTCTCCGGCTCCTCGGCCCTGTAGCTGGACCACATATCGTAGTAGTTCAGGTATTTGCTGAGGTCGCCGGTGAGGACAGGGCCGTGCAGCGGGCAGATGGTGGCGATGTCCAGCGCAGCGGCCTTTTTCAGCAGGGCCTGCACCTGCGGGCCGTACTTGCCCACGATGTTCAGGTAGTAGCGGCGGGCCTCGCTGGCCCAGTCGGCCTTCTCGTCGAACTTTGCCACAGCGCCGAAGCGGCCGAAGCCGTCGGCGGAGAAGAGGACCTTCTCGGTGGACTCATAGCTCACCATGACCTCGGGCCAGTGGACCATCGGCGCAAAGACGAAGGTGAGGGTGTGTGCACCCAGCGAGAGGCTCTCGCCGTCCTTCACGACGACGCGGCGCTCCTTGGCGATGGCCTCCGGGCCGAAGAACTGCTCCATATACTGGAAGGTCTTGGCGTTGCCCACCACCTGCATCTCGGGGTAGAGGGCGGCGAGGCGGGCCACATTTGCGCCGTGGTCCGGCTCCATGTGGTGGACGACGAGGTAGGCGGGCTTCTCCCCTGCCAGCGCCTCGGTGACGTTTGCCATCCACTCGTCGGTGGCACGCGCGTCCACCGTGTCGAGGATGGCGGTCTTCTCGTCCCGGATGATATAGGAGTTGTAGCTGACGCCGGTGGGCACCGGGTACTGGCTCTCGAACAGGTCAATGGTGGTATCGTCCACACCCACGCCAAGGATGGCGCTGCTGATATTCTTTACGCTCATAAGCACATTTCCTCTCTGCTGTTTTGTGTATGACATACCGCAGTCGGCAGTATTTTTCAAGAATCTTTCTTAGTATAGCACAGCCTGCCCCCTTCGTCAACTATTTATCAGGCCGGACGGCAGGCCGAGGCTCTACTCCTGTGGAATATAAGACCAAGTGACAATTTAATAATATATCTACGTTATTTTTTTCCACTTGGTCAGTTTGGCCAAGTGATCCCCATTGGCCAAGTGAGTCAGTTGGCCAGCCATGCCCATTTGGCCACCATGGCCAAGTGAGTTTTTGATCGCATCATCGTCAAGAATCAGTCACTTGGTCAGATAATGCGCGGGTCTCGGAGAGCGCACCCGGCAGCTCGTTCATGTCGTCGATCTCGAGGAGGGCGCTGGCGCTGGCCTCGTCGAGGCTCTGGACGCTGCGCAGCTTCCGGCTGATGGCGCGGCTGCGGACGCCGATGAGCTTGTCCAGCTCCTCGTCGGTCTGGCGCAGGCGCTGCTGCATCTTGGTGAGGCCCTGCCCGAACTTGTCGAACTCGGTCTTCACCGCGCCCAGCAGCTGCCACACCTCGCCCGAGCGCTTCTGGATGGCGAGGGTCTTGAAGCCCATCTGTAAGCTGTTCAGCAGGGCCGCCATGGTGCTGGGGCCTGCCACGTTGATCTGATAATCCCGCTGCAAGACCTCCAGCAGCCCGGCGTTCACCACCTCGGCATACAGGCCCTCAAAGGGCAGGAACAGGATGCCGAAGGCCGTGGTATAGGGCGGCTCGACGTACTTTTCCCGGATGTCCTTTGCCTCGCTGCGGATAACCATTTCCAGCGCGTGGCGGGCGTTCTCCACGGCCTGTGCGTCGCCGGAGGCGTAGGCGTCCTGCAGGTGGCCGTAGGTGTCGCCGGGGAACTTGGAGTCGATGGGGAGCCAGACGCTGCCGCCGTCCGCGCCCGGCATCTTGATGGCGTATTCCACCCGCTGGGTGCTGCCCGGGATGGTAGCGACGTTGGTGTCGTACTGCTCGGGGGCCAGAATTTCTTCGAGGATGGCCCCCAGCTGGATCTCGCCGAGGATGCCGCGGGTCTTGACGCCCGAGAGCACCTGCTTCAGGCCGCCCACATCGGCGGCGAGGGACTGCATCTCGCCCAGACCCTTGTACACCTGCTCGAGCTGCTGGTTGACGGCCTTGAAGCTCTCGGTGACCCGCTTCTGCAAGGCGTCCTGAAGCTGCTCGTCCACCGTGTGGCGGATCTCATCCAGCTTGCGGGCGTTCTCGGCCTGAAGCGTCGCCATGCTCTGGGTGACGGCCTGACGCAGCTGCTCCATCTGCTGGGTGTTGGCCTGCTCGAGGCTGCGCAGCCGCTGTTCAAGGATGCGCTGCTGGCTGTCCTGCCCCTGCCCCAGCGTGGTGCTCATCCCCTGCACGGCGGTCTGGAGCGTCTCGCTGACGCTGCGGATGGCGGCGTAGTTCTGCTGGGCCACGGCGTCCTGCCGGGCGCTGAAGTCCTTGGCCTGTGCGGCAAGCTGCTGCTCCAGCCAGCTCTTCAGGGCCTCGTCGTCCTTCGGCTCCTTCAGCAGGCGGCTGGTGCGAGCCAACAGCACCGCCATCATCAGGCAGATGGCGACGAGCAGCAGGGTGTACACGAACGCAAGATATTCCATTTACTTTACTTCCTCAAATCTCAAAACTTCTTTGGTGGTGACCCTTTCCTCCCCGGCAAGGCCCACGCCGTCGGCCTCCATCTCCCCGCTCTGGTTGTCGTAGGGGTCGCTGCGGAAGCCCGTCATCGGCGGGTCGAAGGGGGCCTCGAAGGCGCTGTTGGCCACCATCCGGCCCGTGTCCAGACTGCCGAAATAGTGGCGGCGGAGCATCTCATCGCCCCGGCGCGCCATGGAGGAACCATAGGAGCAGTCGGCGTACATCCAGCCCTTGGGCGCGATGTAGAACCGTGCCCAGTCGTGGCAGCCTGCATCCCCCGGGGCCACCGCAAGGCCGCTCTCCCAGCGGGCCGGGATGCCCGCGATGCGGCAGAGGGTGATGAAGGTGAGGGCCATGATGCCGCAGTCGCCCCGGCGGCTGCGGGCGCAGTTCTCGGCAATGGACTCATGGACGAAATAGGAGGGCTGGAAGTGATACCGGACGTTCAGGGTGACGTAATCGTAGATGCGCTTCGCCTTCTCCGCCGGGCTGGTGACGCCCTCGGTGAGCTGGGCCGCCAGTGCCCGCAGATAGGGCGTAAAGACGATGTGGGGCGCTTCCTCGCCGGTGTAGAAGTCCGGCTGCTCCGGGTCGGGCGTGAAGGAGAGCGGGTCGGCGTAGACCGCCGTTTCGCGGTAGCTGTACTCTGCGCCGAAGGTGCGGTTCTCGGCAAGGTCGGCCTCCCAGTACACGGTGCGCTGGGGCGCGTCCTCGGCGGCGATATGGCTGGGCGTCTCGGTGAAGGCGTCCAGCGTGATATGGCTCTGGGACGGGCAGGCGGCAGGCAGGGCCAGCCACGCCCGGACATGGACGGTGTCCCGGCCCTCGGCTCTCGCCTTTTCCAGCGCGGCGGCGAAGGCCTCATCCGACATCCGGATGCTGGTGCGGAGGGTGATGTCGGCGCTGGCGCTCCCCTCCTGCATCATCTTTTCGCAGAGGCGGTGACGCTCCTCGTTCTTATTGTTGGGGGCGTCCGGGGTCTTTTTCCGGGCGGCGAGGTCGGCGTGGGTGGCCAGCAGGGTCTCGGCGAACCGCTCCTGATACCGCTTTTCTCCCTCCACGAACCGCCAGTCCATCCGGCCCTCCCAGTCGAGGGCGCGGAACTCCTCCGCCGTGAACCCCTTCACCCGCTCCTGCATCCGGGCGATGGCCTCGGCCTCCGTCCAGCAGTATTCCCCGGGCAGACGGCGCATGATCTCCTTCTGGGCGGTCAGCGCC
Organism: Faecalibacterium sp.; assembly: GCF_052358865.1. Lineage (NCBI taxonomy): Bacteria > Bacillati > Bacillota > Clostridia > Eubacteriales > Oscillospiraceae > Faecalibacterium > Faecalibacterium sp. The sequence continues at coordinate 40,236 of NZ_DAWCVJ010000002.1, read as the reverse complement.
TCCCGCAGGGCGTCCACGCCGTGGGGCGTGGGGTTCTCGGGCGGGACGTATCCCTCCGGCGCAGCGCTGCCGTTGGTGGCGGGGCTGTTCTGGGTCTTGGTCCAGTCCTCGGCCAGCAGCCGGTCGATGCGGGCGATGGCCTCCTTGTAGTATCCGGCTGCCTTCAGCCGGGCGATGTCGTCGGGCAGGCCCACGTTCAGGCTGCGGATGCATTCATTCAAATCGTACATATCCTTTCCCTCTTTTCTTTATTCTTCCGAAACGCTCTTCCAGAATGCGGCGGCGTCGGCCACCCAGCCCTCCGCGTCGGTGCCCACGCCGATGCCGACGCCGTGCTTGGCGTCGTCGTAGACCTGCACCCGGTTGGGCACGCCGTTGTCCCGCAGGGCCTTGGCAAGGGCCGGCCCCTGCAGCGGGTAGACGAAGGCCATGAGCATCTTGTCGTTCCGGCCATACCACAGGAAGGTGGGCGGGTAGTCCGGCGTCACCAGCTTCGAGACCGTGTAGGAGTAGTAGCGCCTTTCCAGCCGGTCGGTGTCCATCAGGAGATGGTAGGCGGGCTTTGCCTCCAGAAAGTTGTTGATGGGGTAGGCCAGCAGCAGTGCGCCGGGCTTCGGGACGCCGTAGCGGCCCCAGCCCTTTTCCTCATTGCCGAAGACGCCCGCGATCTGCCCGCCGGAGGAGTAGCCCAGCAGGGCGTAATCCTCGGTGGAGACGCCGAAGGTGTCTGCGTTCGCCAGCACGAGGCGGATGGCCCGGGCAAGGTCTTCCATCGGGGCGTCGTCCCCGGCCTCGAGGCCGATGCGGTAGCGCAGGGAGAAGACGGCGTACCCCTGCTGGTGCAGCTCCCACGCCGTGGACACGCCGCCCCGCAGCTCGCCGCTGTAGTAGAGCGAGTTGCCCGACAGCACGATGGCGAACTTTGCCCCCGGCTGCTCTGCGGGGCAGTAATACAGCTCCGCGTTGGCACGGGAGGGCATGGCGGCGATCTCCTCCTCCGAATAGAGCGGGTAAGTCACCTGCACCCCGTCGTGGTACGCCTGCGCCAGATAGTTCAGCCCCGCCGCGCAGGCCTCCGCCGATGTGTCGTCCACCACCTCGGCCAGCGTCTCATGGTCCCGGCTGGTGGAGAGCTTTTCGCAGTCCCGCTCCCATACATAGGTATAGGTGTAGAGGCCGCTGGCCCGGATATCGGGGTCGTCGCGGATCTCTTTCATGGTGGTCTGGGGCGTGATGCTGGCCGCAGAGGCCGGGAGAGCGAGGAGGCCGAGCATCAGCGCAGAGGCAGTGAGTCGTTTCCAATCCATCTTCTTGTCTCCTTTTTTTCGGAGCAGCCGAATTGCATTTTGCGGCAAAGAGGTCTATAATAGTTTCTGCCCCGAACGGGTATTTTCTCTATTGTATCACAACCGTGATGATTGTCAAAAAGATTTCTGCCCGGGAGGGGCTTTTTTCCATGCTGACCAATTACCACACCCACACCACCCGCTGCGGCCACGCCGAGGGCACCGAGGAGGAGTACATCCTCACGGCCCTGCGCTGCGGCTATAAGGTGCTGGGCTTTTCCGACCACACCCCATGGGCCTACGCCACGCCCGGCTTCGTCAGCCATATCCGGATGCTGCCCGCCCAGCTGGACGACTATGTCCTGACGCTGCGAAGCCTGCGGGAGAAGTACGCCGACCGGCTCCATCTCCACATCGGCCTCGAGGCCGAGTATTTCCCGGCCTATCTGGGCTGGCTGAAGGAGGAGACCGAGCGGCTGGGCATCGAGTACCTCATCCTCGGCTGTCACTACGACACCACCGACGAGCAGGACGCCAAGGCCCGGCGCTTCGGCGGCAGCGCCTCCCCGGCCCACGGCAGACGGTACGCCGAGCAGGTGGAGCGGGCGCTGGAAACGGGGCTGTACCGGTATCTGGCCCACCCCGACCTCTTTTTGAACCGGATGACGGCCTTCGACGCCGAGGCCGAGAAGGCCTGCCGGGAGGTCTGTGCCGCAGCGGCGCGGCTGGACATCCCCCTCGAGTACAACATGGCGGGCCTGACGCTCCAGCGCCGCCCCGACGGCTCGCTGGGCTACACCCGGGACGAGTTCTGGCGCATCGCGGCGGAGTATCCGGTCAGGGCCATCGTGGGCTGCGACGCCCACGCCCCCTCGGAGCTGGACGTCGTTCCTCTCATCGAGGAGAAGAGGGCCTTTCTGCAGGGGCTTGGCATCCCGGTGCTGGACACCCTGCCGGGGCTGGAGTGAGAAGTCATTGCACAGACGGGCCGCATCTGCTATACTGGGATAAACTGGGATAAGAGGAATGGTGCAGGGCGCATTGGGGCGCTCTGCCGGGGAAAGTATCATGAGCAATATCACTGTCCGGCCGATGACGCCGGAGGACTGGGCCGCTGTGTCCGAGATCTACTTGGAGGGCATCGCCACCGAGCACGCCACCTTCCAGACCACCTGCCCGCCCTACACGGCGTGGGACGCCTTCCACATCAAGGAATGCCGCCTCGTCATTCTGGACGGCGGCGAGCTGGCGGGCTGGGCCGCGCTGCGCCGCATCGACCCCCGCTGGTGCTACCGGGGCGTGGCCGAGGTGAGCATCTACGTCGGCGAGAAGTTCCGGGGCCGGGGCCTCGGCTCCCGGCTGCTGACGGCCCTCTGCGAGGCGTCGGAGCAGGAGGGCTACTGGACGCTCCACTCCACAGTCTTGCAGGACAACACCGCCAGCCTCGGCCTCCACACCAAGTGCGGGTTCCGGGTCGTGGGGCGGCGGGAGCGGATCGCCCGGGACTGTCATGGCCGCTGGCTGGACACCTACCTGATGGAGCGCCGCGCCAGAGCCGATGAGCCTGCGGGATATAAGAAATTATAAGAAAAGAGCTGCTGTATATGACGCACAGCAGCTCTTTTTTGTATGGAACAAGCCCTTTACCACTCATTCTCCCCTGCGTCGGCATCGGCCACGCGGGTACGCTGGAACATACTCTCCAGCACGGCGCAGTATTTGTCGGCCAGACAGACGATGATGGCCTCCCGGCAGGTGGGCACATGGCGGAAGGTCAGGGGCCACATATGGCTCGAGATGATGTTCTGCTCCTTCTTGGTGATGGCGAAGCAGCGCTCCGCGTTGACGCAGGCAGAGCCGGGGTGAGCGAAGCCGTGCATCTCGAACAGACGGCGCAGGCCGTGGAAGGAGCTGCGCTTGTGCCAGTCGTAGAGATAGAAGTCGTGGAGGAAGGCCCCCACGGCCAGCGATGTCTCGTCCGCACCCAGATGGAAGCGGCGGTTGAGCCAGAAGCTCACCAGCACCACGTTCTTGCAGTGCTGGTAGGTGGTCACATCGCCGTGCTGGATAAACTCCCGCATCCGCTGCACCTCGGGGTGCTGGTCGTATCGCATCAGAATGGCGGCAAGGCGCTGGCGCTCCAGATCAGAAAGCTGCATTGAAAAGTTCCCTTTCATAACAAATAAACCTCTCAGTCTCGCTATCGCTCGACAGCTCCCCTACCGAGGGGAGCCTCTGGCGAAGAGGCGAAACTTTGCGCTATGCCAAAGCCTCCCCTCGATAGGGGAGGTGGCATTGCGAAGCAATGACGGAGAGGTTGAACCAATCAAGAGCGAAGCTGCACCGGGTTCGAATTTCCGAAGTTCTCGGCCTCGGTGGGGTTCGAGCGCCGGAGGTTCAGGTCCACGAGGTACTGCTTGCCGTCGCCCAGCTCCTCGAGCTGCGCCAGCTTGGCCTTGGCAGAGGCCTCATCCGGATACCACTGGATGAGGAAGAAATTCTCCGCCTCCACGCCGTAATAGAGCCACTGGCCGTCGGCGCGGAGCAGGTCGTCCAGATGGTCCACCTCGTCGCCGTCGGTCAGGCCGAGGCCCTCTTCGGCGTAGATATTTTCCGGCTCCACCTGCAGCACTTCGATGACCTGAATGGCGCTCTGGAGGTACTCGTCCTGCGAGATGCTCTTGTCGGACAGCTCCCAGCCCGTCAGGAATGCCTGCATCAGCAGGTCTTTGACCGAGATCTTCTTTTCCATGTACGTTTCCTTCTTCCTCGTTTGTTTCCGCTGACCAGTATACCCTTAAATCTTGGGCAGGTCAACCATAAAATTATGAATTTTTTGTAGGAATGTCCAATTCACCGCAGGTCGAACCCGAACGTCCGCCCCAGCCACTCGAGGCAGAGCGTCACCCAGCGGGCGCGGTGCCGGTCGGCGGCGTCCACCTCGGCGGTGCTGATGCTGGTGCCGTGGACCCCCTGCTCAAAGAGATGCGCCTCGCAGGCCACGCCCGCCCGCCGCAGAGCCGAGAGCAGCAGCAGCGTGTTCTCCACCGGGACGGTCCTGTCCTCCATCGTATGCCAGACGAAGACCGGCGGTGTGTCGGGGGTGATCTTATCCTCCAAGCCGAAGGCTCTCTGTGCGGCGGCGTCCTCGCTGCCCGCCAGCTGGACGAAGCTGCCCCGGTGGGCATACTCCCCCGCCGTGATGACCGGGTAGCCCAGAATGACCGCGTCGGGCCGCTGCTGCGCCGTCTCGCCCGGGATGTCCAGCACTGCGCCGGACAGGGCCAGATGCCCGCCCGCCGAGAAGCCGCAGACCGCTATTTTATCCGGCAGGATATGCCATTCCTCCGCGTGCTGCCGCAGCAGCCCCAGCGCCTCGCTGAGCTGGCGGAGAGGCCGGTAGTCCCGCGCCCCTTCCCCCACGCTGTAGGTCAGCACGGCGGTGTGATAGCCCGCCGCCGCGAACTGCAGGGCCACCGGGTCGCCCTCCCGGGGGCTGACGTGGCTGTATCCTCCGCCGGGCACCACCAGCACCAGAGGCCGCTGCTTCACCGTGGGCATGGCGTCCAGCGACGCCCGCAGGCAGACGGTCAGCGTCCCGCCGCCCTCAAGTTCCAGCTGTATCTGCTGCATCGTTCCGTTTTCCTCCTCTTTTATACAGATTACTCCGGCCCATTATACGGCTTCGGCAGGGCAAAGTAAAGCCAAACGCCGCCCCACCGGGAAAGTTTTTTGAACTTTTTATGAAAGCCCTTGATTTTTATCTCCCGCCGGTGTATATTAGCACTCGAAAGTTATGAGTGCTAAGTCCCCGTGAGCAGTCAACCGCTCCGGGTGCTGGCATTGAATCTGATAAAAAGAGGTTTTGTATTATGGCGAAAAAAGAATTTCAGGCCGAAAGCAAAAAGCTGATGGACATGATGATCAACTCCATCTACACCAACAAGGAGATCTTCCTGCGGGAGCTGATTTCCAATGCTTCGGACGCCATCGACAAGCTGTATTATAAGAGCCTGACCGACCCCTCCGTCGGCATGAACAAAGGCGATTTCCGCATCCTGCTCACCCGCGACAAGGACAGCCGCACCCTTACCATCTCCGATAACGGCATCGGCATGACGAAGGAGGAGCTGGAGCAGAACCTCGGCACCATCGCCCACTCCGGCTCCCTCGACTTCAAGAAGGACAACAAGGACGAGAACATCGACATCATCGGCCAGTTCGGCGTCGGCTTCTACTCCGCCTTCATGGTGGCCGACAAGGTGACGGTCATCTCCAAGGCCTACGGCTCCGACGAGGCATGGCAGTGGGAGTCCAGCGGTGCGGACGGCTATGAGCTGGAGCCTGCCCAGAAGGAGACGGCGGGCACCGACATCATCCTCCACATCAAGCCCGACACCGAGACCGACCACTACGACAACTTCCTCGACGAGTATGGCATCGTGGCCATCGTCAAGAAGTACAGCGACTATGTCCGCTACCCCATCCAGATGGAGCGGGAGAAGAGCCGTCAGAAGCCCGAACCCGACCCCAAGCCCGAGGACTACAAGCCCGAGTGGGAGACTTACACCGAGCTGGAGACCCTGAACAGCATGGTACCCATCTGGAAGAAGCAGAAGAGTGAAGTCACCGACGAGGAGTACGCCAGCTTCTATAAGGATAAGTTCAACGACTACGCCGATCCCGCCCGGGTCATCGTCAGCCGCACCGAGGGCACCGCGAACTACAACGCCCTGCTCTTCGTGCCCAGCCACCGCCCCTACGACTTCTACACCAAGGACTACGAGAAGGGTCTGGCCCTCTACGCCTCCGGCGTCCTCATCATGGAGAAGTGCGGCGACCTGCTGCCCGACTACTTCAGTTTCGTCAAGGGCATCGTGGACAGTCAGGACCTGAGCCTGAACATCAGCCGCGAGATGCTGCAGAAGGACAGCCAGCTCAAGCTCATCCACAACGCGCTGGAAAAGAAGATCAAGAACGAGCTGCACGCCATGCTGGCCAACGACCGCGAGAAGTACGAGAGCTTCTGGAAGGAGTTTGGCCGTCAGCTGAAGTTCGGCGCTTACTCCGACTACGGGACGCACGCCGAGCTTCTGCGCGACCTGCTGCTGTTCTGGTCTGCCAAGGAGCAGAAGATGGTCACGCTGCAGGAGTACGTCGAGAAGATGCCCGCCGAGCAGAAGTACATCTACTTTGCCGCAGGCGACTCCACCGACCGTCTGGCCAAGCTGCCCGCCGCCGAGCTGGTCATGGACAAGGGCTATGATGTCCTGCTGCTGACCGAGGATGTGGACGAGTTCTGCCTGCAGATCATGCGCACCTATCCCCGCAAGGATGCCGAGGGCAAGGACGGCACCGTGGAGTTCAAGAATGTCAACAGCGGCGACCTCGGCCTCGAGACCGAGGACGAGAAGAAGGCCGCCGAGGAGGCCAACACCGCCAACAAGGCCCTGTTCGACGCCATGAAGGACGCTCTGGACGGCAAGGTCAAGGAGGTCAAGGTCTCCACCCGCCTGAAAGATCACCCCGTCTGCCTGTCTGCCGACGGCCCGCTGTCCATCGAGATGGAGAAGGTCCTCTCCAAGCAGCCCGGCAGCGAGGGCGTCAAGAGCGACAAAGTTCTGGAGCTGAACGTCAACCACCCCGTCTTTGCTGTGCTGAAAGCCGCACAGGAGGCCGGCGACACCGACAAGCTCAAGAAGTACAGCGCCCTGCTCTACGCACAGGCACAGCTCATCGAGGGCCTGCCCGTGGATGACCCCGCCGCCTATGCCGAGGCCGTGTGCAGCCTGATGCAGTAATGCGTTTCCGGCCGGAGGGCTTTGCTCCCTTGCTCTCCGCCCGACATCATACTCTCTTCCCTTACTATCCTTTCACCGAAGTGCCGCATTCCGCCCTGCCGACGGAACGCGGCCTTTATTTTTTCTCCATATCTTCCCTCCGCCTCCGTCGGGGCACAGCGGGCAGAGGTTTTTGTGCAGTTACACAATGCTTTTTCTGTTTTGAAAAAACTTTTGTCTCAGTTGCATTTTATCCCGGAGCTTCGCTCCGTTCCCCTGTCAGACAGGCCCAGCAGGGCTTTTTTGCAACTTTTCATTCAGATGCAACAATAAGACATGGTTTTTTGGGGGCAAATCCTTTACTATAGGGATAGAAGCGGGTGGTTCCCGCACTACCCAGAAAGTAAAACGTATCTGTCAGGAGGAAGATTCCATGATGAAGTCCATTCCCGTATGGAAGCAGGAGCTGTCCGGCGGCACCCACGCCGCGCGCCTCGCCTCCCTGTATTGCTGCGCACCCGTCGAGACGGCCTCCGAGGCCGCCCGCTACGCCGCCGTGCTGGACGGTCTGGAAAAGACCTTCGGCCCCCACGCCGAGGCCGGTCTTTACAGCGCCCCCGGCCGCACCGAGATCGGCGGCAACCACACCGACCACCAGCATGGCCGTGTGCTGGCCGGCAGCGTGAACATCGACATGATCGCTGCCGCCGCCCCCAACGACAAGGGCCAGCTCCGGGTCCAGAGCGAGGGCTACGACCTGTGCATCATCGACCTCGACGACCTCGAGGCCCGCAAGGAGGAGGAGAACACCACCGCCTCCCTGCTGCGCGGCGAGTGCGCCGCCTTCGCCCAGCGGGGCGCAACGCTCACCGGTCTGGATGTCTACATCTCCTCCAACGTGCCCAAGGGCAGCGGCGTCTCCTCTTCTGCCGCCTTCGAGGTCCTCATCGGCGTCATCCTGAACGACTGCTTCATGGCCGAGAAGGTCTCCCCCATCGTCATCGCCCAGATCGGCCAGTGGGCCGAGAACGTCTACTTCGGCAAGCCCTGCGGCCTGATGGACCAGATGGCCTCCAGCGTGGGCAACATCATCACCATCGACTTTGCCAGCCCCGCCAAGCCGGTCGTCGAGCCGGTGGCCGTAGACTTCTCTAAGGCGGGCCTTGCCCTCTGCATCCTCGACTCCGGCGCAGACCACGCCGACCTGACCGATGAGTACGCCGCCATCCCCGCCGAGTGCCGCGCCGTGGCTGCTGTCTGCGGCGGCGAGGTGCTGCGGGATGTACCCTTCGAGACCTTCCTCGCAAAGCTGCCCGAATGCCGCAGACAGTGCGGCGACCGGGCCGTCCTCCGCGCCTTCCATATCTACGCCGACAACGACCGGGTGGCAAAGCAGGTGGCTGCTCTCCGCGACGACGACTTCGACACCTTCCTCCGCCTCGTGAACGAGTCGGGCCGCAGCAGCTGGGAGTACCTGCAGAACGTCATCCCCGCAGGCTACAAGGAGCATCAGGAGGTGGGCGTCACCATCGCCGCCGCAAAGCATCTGCTGGGCGGCAAGGGTGCAGTCCGCGTCCACGGCGGCGGCTTCGCCGGTACGGTGCAGGCCTTTGTGCCCGTCGAGATGCTGGCCGAGTTCAAGGCCGGCATGGAAGCCATCCTCGGCGAGGGCCGCTGCCACGTCCTCTCCATCCGTCCGGAAGGAGGCGCTGTCCTGTGATCTCCACCGCCATCCAGCAGCTCGTCAACTATGGTCTGGACACCGGGCTTATCCTGCCCGACGACGAGATCTACATCCGCAACCAGCTCCTCATGACCATGCAGCTCGACAGCTTCACCGAGCCGGAGGGTGAGGTCTGCTACGCCGACCTCGAGAGCATCCTGAAGGCACTGGTGGACGATGCCGTGGCCCGGGGCGTCTGCGACGACAGCCCCACGGCCCGCGACCTCTTCGACACCAAGCTCATGGGCGTGCTGACTCCCCGCCCCAGCATCGTGCGGGCCAACTTTGAGGAGCGGTATGAGACGGACGGCCCGCAGGCCGCCACCGACTGGTTCTACCAGTTCAGTCAGGACACCGACTACATCCGCCGCTACCGCATCAAGCGGGACCTCAAGTGGGTCACCAAGACCCCTTACGGCGACCTTGACATCACCATCAACCTCTCGAAGCCCGAAAAGGACCCCAAGGCCATCGCGGCGGCAAAGCTCGCCCCCCAGAGCGCCTACCCCAAGTGCCAGCTCTGCGTGGAGAACGAGGGCTATGCCGGCCGGCTGAACCATCCCGCCCGCGAGAACCACCGCATCATCCCGCTGACCATCAACGACAGCGCGTGGAATTTCCAGTACAGCCCCTATGTCTACTACAATGAGCACTGCATCGTCTTCAACAGCCAGCACACCCCCATGAAGATCGAGCGTGCCACCTTCCGCAAGCTGCTGGACTTCGTGGCCCTCTTCCCCCACTACTTCGTGGGCAGCAATGCCGACCTGCCCATCGTGGGCGGCAGCATCCTGAGCCATGACCACTTTCAGGGAGGCCACTACGAGTTCGCCATGGCCAAAGCCCCCATCGAGAAGGCATGGGTCTTCCCCGGCTTTGAGGACGTGGAGGCTGGCATCGTCCACTGGCCCATGAGCTGCATCCGACTGACCTGCGCCGATGACGAGCGCCTCGTGGAGCTGGCCGACAAGATCCTGACCGCATGGCGGGGCTACACCGACGAGAGCTGCTTTGTCTACGCCGAGACCGACGGCGAGCCGCACAACACCATTACCCCCATCGCCCGGATGCGGGATGGCCGGTTCCAGCTCGATCTGGTGCTGCGCAACAACATCACCACGCCGGAGCATCCGCTGGGCGTTTATCACCCCCACGCAAAGCTCCACCATATCAAAAAAGAAAACATCGGCCTCATCGAGGTCATGGGTCTCGCCGTCCTGCCCAGCCGCCTGAAGGCAGAGATGGCTGATGTGGAGACCGCTCTCGCGGCCCGCACTCCCGCCGCCGAGTACGGCGAGAGCATCCAGAAGCACGCCGAGTGGGCGATGGACATCCTCGCCCGTCACCCGGAGCTGAACGCCGAAAACGTCCACAGCATCGTACAGGACGAGGTCGGCCACGTCTTCGAGCAGGTGCTCGAGGACGCCGGCGTCTACAAGATGGACGAGGCTGGCCGTGCCGCTTTTGTCCGTTTCCTGGAAAGCGTAAAATAATTTGCCCTTCCGACCCGCCGGCTCCTGCCGGCGGGTCTTGCTGATGATCCATGGAGGATACTACCATGCCCTACACTCTGGAAGTTTGCGTGGACAGCACCGCCAGCGCCCTTGCGGCCATGCAGGGCGGTGCCCACCGGCTGGAGCTCTGCGCCGATCTGGTCATCGGCGGCACCACCCCCAGCCTGGCCCTGCTGCAGCAGGTAAAAGCCGAGACCGGCCTGCCGGTGCGGGCCCTGCTGCGGCCCCGCTTTGGGGATTTCTGCTACGACCGCTGGGAGCTGGCCCAGATGGCCCAGTCTGCCGCCCGGCTGGTGGAGGCCGGGGCCGACGGCATCGTTACCGGGGTGCTGACCCCGGAGGGAGATGTGGATGTGGAGGCCCTGCAGCCCATCTATGCCGCCGCCCGGGCGGCGGCCCAAAGAGCAGGCCGCCCGGTGGCCTGCACCCTCCACCGGGCCTTTGACGTCTGCCGGGACCCCTTTGCCGCACTGGAGGCTGCCCGGGCTCTGGGCCTTTCCACCATCCTTACCAGCGGCCAGGCTCCCAGCGCCCCGGAGGGAGCAGCTCTGCTGAAGCGGCTGGTAGAGGCCGCCGGGCCGGAGCTGGAGATCCTTGTGGGGGCCGGTGTGACCCCCGAGAACCTGCCCGCCCTTGCCGCCGCCACCGGGGCCCGGGCCTTCCATCTCTCAGGCAAGCGGGTGCTGGACAGCCGGATGACCTTCCGCCGGGAGGGGGTGCCCATGGGCCTGCCGGGCTTTTCGGAGTTTGCGCTCTGGCAGACCGATGCCGGGGTCATCCGCCGGGCCCGCAGCGCTCTGGACAGCCTGTAACGGGATATAACGCATAAGACCGGGCCGCTGCACAAAAAGCTGTGCAGCGGCCCGGTCTTGCTGTTTTGTTTTTACTGCCGGCCAAGCTGCCAGAACGCCACGGCGCTGGCGGCGGCGACGTTCAGTGAATCGACGCCGTGGGACATGGGGATCTTCACGGTATAGTCGCAGGACGCGATGGTGCTGGCGGCCAGACCGTCGCCCTCGGTACCCAGCACGATGGCAAGCTTCGGCTCTCTGGCCAGCTGCTCGTCGTCGATGCTCACCGAGCGGTCGCTGAGGGCCATCGCCGCCGTCTTGAAGCCGAGGGCGTGGAGGACGTCCATCCCCTTCTCCGGCCAGTCTGCCGGGCTGTCGCCCAGCTGCCCCCAAGGCACCTGAAACACCGTGCCCATGCTGACCCGGACAGCGCGGCGGCAGAGCGGGTCGCAGCAGGAGGGATTGATGAGGACGGCGTCCATGTTCAGCGCCGCCGCCGAGCGAAAGATCGCCCCCACATTGGTGGAGTCCACGATGCCCTCCAGCACCGCCACCCGGCGGGCGTCCCGGCACAGCTCTTCCACCGGGCGGGGCGCGGGACGGCGGAATGCGCAGAGCACGCCCCGGGTCAGCTCAAAGCCGGTCAGCGCCGCCAGCAGCTCCCGATCGGCGGTGTACACCGGCGCATCGCCGCAGCGGCTCAGGATGCCCGCCGCCGGGCCGGTGATCTGTCGGCGCTCCATCAGCAGGGACACCGGCTCATAGCCTGCGTCCAGCGCCCGGTCGATGACCTTCGGGCTTTCGGCGATGAAGATGCCTTTCTCCGGTTCGAGGCGATTGCGCAGCTGGTTCTGGGTCAGCCGGGCATAGGGGTCCAGCTCCGGCGCGTGGAAATCCGTGATCTCGATGATGTTGGGCATACAGACAGCCCCTCCTTCTCCTGCAAATGCTGTTTTCTGTGTATTATACCATGAACGCAGTGAAATGGTATAATTGCGCATTCAAAGCCGGTTGCCACGCAGCTCCGCAGGAGCAAGCGGCGAGGCGCTGCGCATAAAACTATAATATCGCGTTAGCGATATTATACCACAGTCTGCGCCGCATTGCAAAGCATCGTGCATCCTGCGATACCCGCCCGGAATCGTCATTATTGATAAAAAATATCCCACAGTTTTTGACAAAACGCCAATTTTGCGTTATAGTATGGCATGGAGTTATTCTGGATATAAGGAGGAAGCTTTTATGCCATCTCTCAAACATCACGGACAGATGTCCGAAGCCTTCATCACCGCCCTTTTTCTCTCCGTCTCGGGCGGTCTGCAGGACGTTTATACTTATCTCTTCCGCGGCAAGGTCTTTGCCAACGCCCAGACCGGCAACATCGTGCTGATGTCGGTCCATGCCTTTGCGGGCGAGTGGGGCGAGGCCCTGCGGTATCTGATCCCCCTGTGCGCCTTCGCGCTGGGCATCTTCGCCGCCGAGTTCATCCGCCTCAAGCTGAGGGAGATGCAGTGGCTCCACTGGCGTCAGCTGGTGGTGCTGTTCGAGATCCTGCTGCTCTTCGTCGTGGGCTTTCTGCCGCAGGAGCTGAACCTGCTGGCCAATTCCATCGTCTCCTTCTCCTGCGCGATGCAGGTGCAGGCCTTCCGCAAGGTGAACGGCTACGCCTTCGCCAGCACCATGTGCATCGGCAACCTGCGCAGCGGCATGGACTCTCTCTGTGCGTGGCTGGTGGGCGGCAACGCCAAGGCCTTCGGCAAGGCGGTGCACTACTTTGCCATCATCTTCCTGTTCGCGCTGGGTGCAGGCATCGGCAGCGTGGCCCTGCTCCCCATGGCAGGCCGGGCCATCTGGCTGTCCTGCCTGCTGCTGGGCGTGAGCTTCTGCCTCATGTTCCTCAAGGAGGACATCGAGGAGCTGGAGCAGCTGGAACAGATGGAAGCCCACAAAAAATAATTGCGCCGGGGCCCCTCGTATGCTATACTATAAAGTGTTTGTGTGACTCTCCGGCCTGCCGCACCACCGGGGTGCCGGAGTTGAAGTTGTAAAAACAGGAAGAGGAGCATTCCATGAAAATAGGCTTTGACAACGCGAAATATCTTCAGATGCAGTCCCAGCACATCCGGGAGCGCATCGCACAGTTCGACAACAAGCTCTACCTCGAGTTTGGCGGCAAGCTGTTCGACGACTACCACGCCTCCCGCGTGCTGCCGGGCTTTGAGCCGGACTCCAAGCTGCAGATGCTGCTGCAGCTCAAGGAGCAGGCCGAGATCGTCATCGTCATCAGCGCACAGGACATCATCAGCAGCAAGGTGCGCGGCGACTACGGCATCACCTACGACCTCGACGTCCTCCGCCTCATCGACGCTTTTCAGGGCATGGGCCTGTTCGTGGGCAGCGTCTGCGTGACCATGTACACCGCCGCCCCCGAAGTCGAAGCCTTTGAGCACAAGCTGAACAGCGCGGGCGTGCGCACCTTCCGCCACTACAAGATCCCGGGCTACCCCAACGATGTGGCCCGCATCGTCAGCGACGAGGGCTACGGCAAGAACGACTACATCGAGACTCAGCGCCCCCTCGTCGTCATCACAGCCCCCGGCCCCGGCAGCGGTAAGATGGCCACCTGCCTGTCCCAGCTCTACCATGAGCACAAGCGGGGCATCAAGGCGGGCTACGCCAAGTTCGAGACCTTCCCCATCTGGAACCTGCCCCTCAAGCACCCGGTCAACCTCGCCTATGAGGCCGCTACCGCCGACCTGAACGACGTGAACATGATCGACCCCTTCCATCTGGAGGCCTACGGCGTCACCACCGTCAACTACAACCGCGACATCGAGATCTTCCCGGTGGTCAATGCGATGTTCGAGCTGATCGCAGGCAAAAGCCCCTACAAGTCCCCCACCGACATGGGCGTGAACATGGCAGGCAACTGCATCGTGGACGACGAGGTCTGCCGCGAGGCATCCCGCAACGAGATCATCCGCCGCTACTTCAAGGCCCTCTGCGACCAGAAGACCGGCAAGAACGTGGACGGCGAGCTGTTCAAGCTGGAGCTGCTGCTGAATCAGGCCGGTCTGGCCGTCGGCGAGCGCCCGGTGGAAAAGCAGGCCCATGCCGTGGCGGAGCGCACCGACGGCGCGCCCGCCGCCGCCATCGAGCTGCCGGACGGCACCGTCGTCACCGGCAAGACCGGCCCCCTGCTGGGCGCGGCCTCCTCTGCCCTCCTGAACGCCCTCAAGAAGCTGGCCGGCATCGATCAGGAGATCGACCTCGTCTCCGCCCGTGCCATCGAGCCGATCCAGACCCTCAAGACCAACTACCTCGGCAGCCGCAACCCCCGCCTGCACACCGATGAGATCCTCATCGCGCTGTCCAGCTCTGCCGCCGAGAATGAGACTGCCGCCATCGCGCTGCAGCAGCTCTCCAAGCTCAAGGGCTGCGATATGCACTCCACCGTCATCCTGTCCAGCGTGGACACCGACACCCTCAAGCGTCTGGGGATGTACCTCACCTGCGAGCCTGCCTATGAGCAGGAGGACCGCAAGTACCACAAGCTGTAAGCGCCTCTGCGCATGACAAAAGCCGCTTTGTACTGTTTTTCGCAGTACAGAGCGGCTCTTTCTTTTGCTCGGGACGCTTTTTAGACGTGGGAGAGGCTGGGCGCACCGCCCGCGATCTCCTCAGCCGTCAGGGGCTTCGGCGCAGCGGGGGCGGTCAGACGCTCCTTTGCCACCGCCAGCATCAGCTTGATGCGGTTCTCCTGATTGACCTTGGTGGCGCTGGGGTCGTAGTCGATGGGGGTGATGTTGGCGCTGGGGTACAGGGCGCGGATCTTATTCACCATGCCCTTGCCCACGATGTGGTTCGGCAGGCAGCCGAAGGGCTGGGCGCAGACGATATTGCCGTAGCCGCCCTGCACCAGCTCGATCATCTCGGCGGTCAGCAGCCAGCCCTCGCCCATCTTCGCGCCCAGAGAGATGACCCCCTCGGGCTTTTCCACCAGCTCCTTGAAGGGTCCGGGGGCGTAGAATCCGGCCTCCGATTCCGCTTTGAGCATGGAGCGCTCCACGCTGTCCAGCCAGTTGAGCAGCTGGTCGGTGCCCATCTTCATGGCCAGCTTGCCGCCGTAGAGGACGTGATCCTCGCCCATGTTGAAGATGCAGTACTGCACAAAGCCCATCAGGCCCGGGAAGTTGACCTCGCAGTCCTGACTTTCGAGGAACTTCTGCAAATCGTTGTTGCCCAGCGGGCTGTACTTGACGTAGATCTCGCCCACGACGCCCACCTTGACCTTCGGCACGCGGGTAACGGGGATGGAGGCGAAGTCCTTGGCGATGAGGGGGAAGGTGTGCTTCATTTCACGGGAGGTGAAGCCCTTGCCCGCCAGCAGCACCCGGCCCAGACGCTCCACCCAGAGGTCTACCATCCTGTCGGCAGCGCCCTTCTCGTTCTCGTAGGGGGCCACCTGATTGCGGAGGGCGCAGAGCATATCGCCGTAGAAGACGCTGGCGATGGCACGGCGGGCCAGCGGCAGGGTCATCTGGAAGCCGCTGTCCTTCTCGAGGCCCGAGAAGTTGAGGCTGGCCACCGGGATATTGGGGTGGCCTGCCTTGACCAGCGCCTTGCGGAGCAGATGGATGTAGTTGGAGGCACGGCAGCCGCCGCCCGTCTGGGTGATGAGCAGGGCCGTATGCTCGAGGTCATATTTGCCGCTGTTCAGCGCATCGAGGAACTGGCCGATGACCAGCAGCGCCGGATAGCAGGTGTCGTTGTGGACGTATTTCAGGCCCAGCTGCGCCACAGCGCTGCCGCAGTTGCCCAGTATCTCGCACTTGTAGCCGTCGTAGCGCAGGGCGTATCCCAGCAGACGGAACTGGGTAATGGCCATGTTGGGGATGAGGATGGTGTGGGTCTTCTTCATCTCCGGGGTGAATTTAGGGTAATTGTATTCCATAGGTTCCTCCTATGAGGTTACTTCTTATCTTCGTCCCGCTCGTCCAGCGCGGCGAACAGGCTGCGCAGGCGGATATTGACCGCGCCCAGATTGGTGATCTCATCGATCTTGAGCTGGGTGTAGAGCTTGCCGCCCTCCTGTAAGATCTCGCGGGTCTCATCGGTGGTGATGGCGTCCACGCCGCAGCCGAAGGACACCAGCTGCACAAGATCCATATCCTTCTGGGTGGTGCAGTACTTGGCGGCGGCATAGAGGCGGCTGTGGTAGGTCCACTGGTTCAGCACGCTGGTGGGGAACTTCTCCACCCGGTTGGAGATGCTGTCCTCGGTGACGACCGCCGCGCCGTGGCGGGTGATGAGGTGGTCGATGCCGTGGTTGACCTCCGGGTCCACATGGTAGGGACGCCCGGCCAGCACGATGATGCGCCTGCCCTGACGGCGGGCTTCGTCGATGATCTCGCTGCCCTTGACCCGGATCTGTGCCATATGGGCCTCGTACTCGGCGTAGGCGGCATTGGCAGCCTCCTGCACCTCCTTCTCGGAGATGCCGCCGAAATACTTGGGCAGGATCTCCTTCGCCATCTTATGGACGAAGTCCTTCGGACGGTGGATGCCGACGTAGTCGTAGATGAACTTCTGGCCCTCCAGCTCGGGGCAGTTTCCGGCCAGCACCTCGGGGTAGTAGGCCACGACGGGGCAGTTGTAGTGGTTGTCGCCCAGCCCCTCGTCGATGTTGTAGGTCAGGCAGGGGTAGAAGATGGCATCCAGATGCATCTGGGTCAGGGCCTTGATGTGGCCGTGGCTGAGCTTGGCCGGGAAACAGGCGGTGTCACTGGGGATGGTGGCCTGACCGGCCAGATAGAGGCCGCGGCTGGACACCGGGCTGGTGTGGACGGCAAAGCCCAGCTTTGTCCAGAAAGCGTGCCAGAAGGGCAGCAGCTCGTACATATTCAGGCAGAGCGGGATGCCGATGGAGCCGCGCTTACCGGGCACAGGCTTATAGCCTGCCAGAAGCTGCTGCTTGTAGGCGTAGAGGTTGAGGCTGTTGTCCTCGCTCTTGCCGGTGACGGGCTTATCGCAGCGGTTGCCGGAGATGAACTTGCGGCCGTCGGCGAAGGTGTTGACGGTGAGCTGGCAGTGGTTGCCGCAGCCGCCGCACTTGACGCTGACCACCTTCTGGTCGAAGCGTTCCAGCTCCTCCTCGCTCATCATGGCAGAGGTGGTCTGGCCGTTCTTGCGGCACTGGCGCAGGCCGAAGAGGGCCGCGCCGTAAGCGCCCATCAGGCCGGCGATGTCGGGGCGGATGACCTCGACGCCCATCTCCTTCTCGAAGGCGCGGAGGACGGCTTCGTTGTAGAAGGTGCCGCCCTGCACGACGATCTTCCGGCCCAGCTCCTCGGGGCTGGAGGCGCGGATGACCTTATACAGCGCATTCTTGACGACGCTGATGGACAGGCCCGCCGAGATGTTCTCGATGGATGCGCCATCCTTCTGGGCCTGCTTGACCGAGCTGTTCATGAACACGGTGCAGCGGCTGCCGAGATCCACAGGACGGTCAGCAAAAAGGCCGAGGGCCGCAAACTCCTTGACGTCGTAGCCCAGCGCCTGCGCAAAGGTCTGCAAAAAGCTGCCGCAGCCGGAGGAGCACGCCTCGTTCAGGAAGATGTTGCTGATGGCACCGTCCTCGATCTTGAAGCACTTCATGTCCTGACCGCCGATGTCGATGATGAAATCCACGTCCGGCATGAAGTATTTCGCCGCCGTGAAGTGGGCCACCGTCTCCACGAGGCCGAAGTCGCAGCGGAATGCGTTTTTCACCAGCTCTTCGCCGTAGCCGGTGGTGGTCACGCTGGCCACCTTGAGGCCGGGGTGCTCTTTATAGAGCTTCAGCAGCTGCTCCCGGATGAGGGGCAGCGGGTTGCCGAGGTTGGGCTGATAGTTGGTGTAGAGGATCTGACTCTGCTCGTCCACGACCACCAGCTTGACGGTCGTTGAGCCGGAGTCGATGCCGATATGCACCGGGCCGCACTGGGCGCTGAATGCCACCCGGGGCACGCTGTGGGACATATGGCGGGCGTGGAAAGCCTCATACTCCTCCTTGCTGGCGAACAGCGGCGGCTCGCTGGCATAGGTGGCCGTAGCGGCGTACTCGTCCAGCGCGGCGGCCACGTCCGACAGGACGAACTCCTTGTCGGCGTAGAGGGCAGCGCCCAGCGCGACATAGAGCAGGCTATGCTCGGGGCAGGTGCCGGTGACGCCCAGTGCCTCATCGAAGCTCTTGCGCAGCACGGTGCTGAAGGTCAGCGGCCCGCCCAGATAGAGGATGTTGCCCTGAATGGGGCGGCCCTGTGCCAGACCGGCGATGGTCTGGTTGACCACGGCCTTGTAGATGCTGGCGGCGACATCCTCGGTCCTCGCGCCCTGATTGATGAGGGGCTGCACGTCGCTCTTGGCAAAGACGCCGCAGCGGGAGGCGATGGTGTATGTACGGGTGGCCTGTTCCGCCGCCTTGTTCATCTCATCTGCGCTCATCTTGAGCAGGGTCGCCATCTGGTCGATAAAAGCACCCGTACCGCCGGCACAGCTGCCGTTCATCCGGACTTCGGTGCCGTTGGTCAGGAACAGGATCTTCGCATCCTCACCGCCCAGCTCGATGACGCAGTCCGTCGCCGGGACGAACTTTTTGACCGCCACGCGGGTGGAGAACACCTCCTGCACGAAGGGCACGCCGCAGCTGTCGGCCAGACCCATGCCTGCCGAGCCGGAAATGCTGAGCAGCGCTTTCTGGCCGTGCAGCTGCTCTGCGTCGATGCGGCGCAGCAGCTCCTGCGCCTTCTCCAGAATATGGCTGTAGTGGCGCTCGTATGTCGAATATAAAAGGGTATCGTTTTCATCCAGCACCACGCACTTGATGGTAGTGCTGCCGATGTCAAGACCTACTCTCACAGTTGTTTTTCCTCCTGAAGGACAATGCACTCTCCCTCTGCGCGCAAAGCGTTCCTGCCCGGGCAGAAGTTGTTTGCTAACGAATCAAATACTTGACCCGCATACACAGATATTATAGTCCAAATCTGTCCGACAATCAATCATTCGGGATTATTTTACACCTTAAAAACAGTAAATTCTTCTTCTAAAGTTAAACATTTTGTTAAATCTGCAAACTTTTCTGGGGATTTTTCGCCGTTTCTGCTAAGATTCTTTACCGTCCGTCAATTTTGCAGCGCTCCCCTCCCACTCTCCTGCACAACGCAAAAGGCATCTGTCCTCTGCCCTACCGGCAGCAGTACAGATGCCTTTTTTCGTTCAGTATCTCCGCAGCAGGAGGATCTCCTGCGCTGCCCGGCTGGCGAATCGCGCCGCCCGGATGGCTTCTCCCTCACCGGAGTGCAGCACCAGCTCCGGCGGGATGGCCTCGCCGGAGGCCAGCGGGAACGCCACCTGCGCCCGGGTGCCGCCGCCGGGGCGGGCGGTCAGGGTCAGCTTCCAGCCGGCGCGGCGGCAGATGAGCCTGCAAATACGCAGGCCCAGCTTTGCGCCGCTGAGGAAGCGCCGGTTGTTCTCGATGGGGTCTTCTTCCATCAGGCCGCAGCCGTCATCCTCCACCCGGAGCACAGCACCGGTCTTTCTCTGCTTCAGGCTCACCCAGACCCTTCCGCCCGGGTCGCAGGCGCACAGGGCGTTGGAGATGAGGTGGAGCAGCAGCTGCTCTGCCTCGTCGGGTGCGCCCATGACGACGCAGTGCCCGACGCCGACGCCCTCCCGCTCGGTCATGAGCTGGATCTCCAAGGACTTCTCGATGTCCGGGGCCATCCGTTCTGCCTTTTCCAGCAGCTCGCTCACATCGAAGGGCTGCAGTTCGCATGGCTCTCCATTTTCCAGCCGATAGAGCAGCATGGCGTTGTGTACGGTGCGGCTCACCCGGGCAGACTCTATCTGGATGTCCGAAAGCGCCTGCCGGGTGGGCAGGTCGGCCGACGCCAGCAGATGCATCTGAAGATATTCCCGGTTCTGGTCGATGATGCCGAGGGCATGAAAGCACACATCCTCAAACTCCCCTTGGGGGGAGCTGCCTGCTCCATCGTTTCGCCTGCGCATTCTGCTCTACCTCCGCGTCGTGTGGTCAGCCTTCCTGCTGACTCAGTTTACTTTCCAGCGCATAGATCAGGCGGCCGATGGTCACCCGCTTGCGCTCCAGGCCATACTCTTTCCGAAAATCCAGCCATGCCTGCGTGCCGGTCGCGTCCAGCGTATCCAGCAGCCGCCGGAGCGCACTGTCCACCGCCGCGATGGTCAGGTGATGCTCCTGCGCCACCGCCCCGAGGATCTCCTTACGGATGGCCAGACGGTGGTCGGAAGCCATCATCACCCGGACGGCACCGGTCAGGTAGCGCTTGTTGGCGTCGCTGGTGTTCAGACCCCAGCTGCGGTAGATGCGCTCGCAGCGCTTTTCCAGACTCTCCGCCGGGCTGTGGGCCGGGGCACGCAGCTCCCGCAGCATATCCTCCAGTGTGGCCTGACGGATGAGGTAACATGCATCCTCCTGACTCAGGCTCTCCACGGCGGCCTTCTCATTCCGTCCGTCGTCCCGCAGAAGCACCAGAGGCTTGCGGGCCAGACCCCGCAGCCGGGGCAGGAACTGGATGCTGTCCACATCCTCGAGCCTGCCGCCCAGCACAAGAACATCCACATCGCCCTGCTCGAGCCGACGCAGCAGCGTCTGGCTGGTTCGGTAGCCGGTGCAGCGGATGGCCGGGTTGCACTCCTCAAGATAGCGCATCCAGACCCGCATCTCCCGCGGGTCATAGCTGGCCAGAGCGACGCGCCAGACAGCTTCCTGTTGTTCCTCAAAGCTCACACGACGCGCCCCCTTCCCGCAGGACTTCTGCCGCCGCTGTCTGTGGATACCAGTTGGAAATGGCATCCCGCCACAGCTCCGGCTGGACGGAATTCTCGTATAAAAATCGCAGCAGCCGCGCACATTCTTCCTGTGGGGCCGGGACCCATGCACGGGCGGCGTCCGCCGAGCCGTCCCTTGCCATCGTCCGGCTCACGCTCAGCCAGCAGCCCACCCCTGTCGGCTCCAGAGAGCAGACGAGAGTATATGCCTCCTGATATGGCTCCAGCTCCGAAAATCTTCTGACCAATGGGACATTTTGTTCCATTCTGCTTCCTCCTTGCCCCGTCTGTCCGGCCTATTCTTCCGCCGGACAAATTTTTACACATTCTCCTAATATAATATTGTAGAAAGGGCAAAAAGCAGATTCAACTTTTACTTTGCGTCATATTTCGTCGAACCCTGACGAAATTCAAGTTTAAAATTCAACGCTATACCAAGGATACCATCCACAAGGCCAAAAATCAAGAGATTTCCGGCTCATTTTCCGCATTTCAACGCTTTTCTGCTCCGGGCGCAGCGCATTTCCATCCTTCGGCAGAAATCACAGAACTTGGCACCCGCTACGACATACTTTGTTCACATTATTCTGATAAAATCATACAGATACTATGTTTTCCCGCTCCGTCCATAGACGCCGGGCGGAATAGGCCGCAGACGCTCCCCGTCCTGCTGCCGGAAAGGCAGGCCAATGCTTCAGCTTATCAACATCGAAAAGAAATACACCACCGGCGATCTGACACAGGCAGCGCTCAACGGGGTCAGCCTCAACCTCCGCGACAGTGAATTTGTCGCCATCCTCGGCCCCAGCGGCTCGGGCAAGACCACCCTGCTCAACATCATCGGCGGCCTTGACCGCTACGACAGCGGCGAACTTATCATCAACGGCATCTCCACCCGCCGCTACACTGACCGGGACTGGGACTCCTACCGCAACCACACCGTCGGCTTCGTGTTCCAGAGCTACAACCTCATCCCCCACCAGACCGTCCTCGCCAACGTCGAGCTGGCCCTGACCATCTCGGGCGTGTCGGGGGCCGAGCGCCGCCGCCGTGCTGCCGAAGCGCTGCGGCAGGTGGGTCTGGGCGACCAGCTCCACAAGCGCCCCACCGAGATGTCAGGCGGGCAGATGCAGCGCGTGGCCATCGCCCGCGCCCTTGTCAACAACCCCGACATCCTGCTGGCCGACGAACCGACCGGCGCACTGGACAGTGAGACCAGCATTCAGGTCATGGAGCTGCTGAAGGACGTCGCCAAAGACCGTCTCGTGGTCATGGTCACCCACAACCCCGAGCTGGCCGAGCAGTACGCCAACCGCATCGTCCGCCTGCGGGACGGCCTCATCACCGACGACACCCGCCCCTTCGAGCCGGACGACACCAAGCTTGCCCCGCCCATCCACAAAAACATGGGCCGCTCCTCCATGTCCCTGCTCACCTCGCTGGCCCTGAGCTTCAACAACCTGCGCACCAAAAAGGCCCGCACCCTCCTCACCGCCTTTGCGGGCAGCATCGGCATCATCGGCATCGCCCTCATCATCTCCCTGTCCGCCGGCGTCAACGCCTACATCGCCGACATGGAGCGCTCCACCCTGAGCGAATACCCGCTCCAGATCCTGAGCAGCGGCGTGGACATCACGAGCTTTCTGTCCTCGGGCAGCAGCGACGGCACCACCGCCACCGGCCTGCCCACCGATGAGGACGGCAAAAAGGACACCTCCGGCGGCGTAGAGGGAATGGTCTCGGTGCGCCAGCTCATCACCAAGATGGTATCGGGCCTGACCTCCAACGACCTCACCTCCCTGAAGAAGTACCTCGAGAGCGACGAGTCCACCATCGCGGAGGACGCCACCTCCATCGAGTATTCCTACAGTGCCCAGCCCCAGATCTACCGGCAGGACGCCGACGGCAGCGTGCATCAGGTCAACCCGGACTCCACCCTCTCGATGCTGGGTCTGGGCAATTCCGGCTCCAGCTCCACCTCCGTCACCAGCAGCCTCATGAACAGCGTGGGCAGCAACACCAGCGTCTTTTACCAGCTGCCCGCCAACAGCGATCTCTACCGCTCGCAGTATGAGGTCAAGGCCGGGCGCTGGCCCGAAAAGCCCACCGAGTGCGTCATGGTCCTGAGCAAATACGGCACCGTCACCGATTACGCCCTCTACTCCATGGGCCTGCGGGATTCTGCCGAGCTGGACAAGATGATCCAGCAG
This sequence comes from Faecalibacterium sp., assembly GCF_052358865.1. NCBI lineage: Bacteria > Bacillati > Bacillota > Clostridia > Eubacteriales > Oscillospiraceae > Faecalibacterium > Faecalibacterium sp. Next base: position 17,083 of record NZ_DAWCVJ010000002.1, on the reverse strand, counting down.
TTTGCCCAGAACCAGAGCGTCGATGTGCCCAGCGATTTTCGCACCTACAGCTACGACGAGCTGCTGGGCCTCAAGTTCAAGCTGGTGAACAGCGCCGACACCTACGTCTACGATGAAACCTACAAGGTCTGGAAGAGCAAGGCCGACGACAAGGAGTATATGCAGCAGCTGGTGGAAAACGGCGAGGACATCACCATCGTGGGCATCGTCCAGCCGGACTACACCGCCTCGGCCTCTATGCTCACCTCCGGCATCGCCTACCCCGCCTCCCTCACCGAGAAGGTCATGGAGGACGCCGCCGACAGCGACATCGTGAAGCAGCAGATGGCCGACCCCACCACCAACGTCCTCACCGGCGAGAGCTTTGGCAAGGCCGAGAGCATCCGCGACTTCGACCTCGCAAGCCTCTTCTCCATCGACACCAATGCACTGAAGGATGCGTTCCAGTTCGACGCCGCTGCCCTCGATTTCGACCTGAACGGGGCTTTCGACCTCAGCAGCGGCAGCTTCGACCTGAGCAGCCTGCTGGACTTCTCCGACTTCTCCCTCAACATCGACGAGCTGCCCGACATCGACCTCAGCGAAGCCCTCTCCGGGCTTGACCTCTCCGTCTCGCCGGAGGCGCTGCAGGACCTCGTGCAGAAGATCTTCAAGGACTACAAAAAATATATCATCGGCAACGGCATCCTCAACTTCAAGAATTGGAGCTTCTCTGCCTACCTCAAGACCGAGCGGTTCCAGAAGCTGCTGGCCGAATCCATGAAGGAACTGGTAGACCCGGACAAGCTGCAGGGCCAGCTTTCGGAGGCGCTGCAGGCCACCATCCGGACCGTGATGGACACCTACTCCGACCAGATCACCGCTGTGCTGAAAGAGCAGCTCGACGATGCCCTCCAGAAGGGCATCGCCACCTTCCAGGATCAGATCCAGACCCAGCTCAAGACGGCCATCCAGCAGAACATCGGCAAGCTGAGCAGCCAGATGGAGGGTGCCATCAAGATCGACTCGTCGGCCTTCCAGAAAGCCATCCAGCTCAACATGACCACCTCCGAGCTGACGGAGCTGATGCGCTCCACCCTCCGCTCCTCCTCGGCCACCTACGAAGCCAACCTGACGGCCTTCGGCTATGCAGATGAGGACACCCCCAGCCAGATCAAGATCTACCCGAAAGACTTCGCCAGCAAGGCGGTCATTCTGGAAAAGCTGGACGCCTACAACGCAGGGATGTCCGCGAAGGGCGAGGATGAAAAAGTGGTGCAGTACACCGACCTCGTGGGCACCCTGATGACCAGCGTGACCGAGATCGTGAACATGATCAGCAGCATGATGGTGGCCTTCGTCTCCATCTCGCTGGCCGTCTCCTCCATCATGATCGGTGTCATCACCTATATCAGCGTCCTTGAGCGCCGGAAGGAGATCGGCATCCTCCGGGCCATCGGTGCCTCCAAGCGGAACATCTCCGAGGTGTTCAACGCAGAGACCTTCATCATCGGCCTCTGCTCGGGCATCATGGGCATCGTCCTCAGCGAGATCCTCCTCATCCCCGGCAATATCATCATCCAGAAAGTCTCGGGCACCTCGACCCTCGTGGCCGCCCTGCCCGTGGACGCGGCCCTCTTCCTCGTGGCGCTGGCCACCCTGCTGACCATTCTGGCCGGCATCATCCCGGCCCGCGGCGCAGCCAAGAGCAACCCCGTCAAGGCCCTGCGCTCCGAGTAAATCTCCCCAGATCCCATTCCCGGTATCCTTTCCGCTCCGGCGGCAGGGATACCGGGATTTTTTGCCTGTTTTCCCTCTGTGCACATCCGTTAGCTTGTATCCATCCCACATGAGAACGTATTTTTTGGTCTTAAAAGTTACAAAAAGGTACGGTCGTGCCGGTAGTTTCCGGTAGTTTTCGGGAATTACCGGAAATTCGTTTCCATTTTGCTTTGTGGGCAGATCAACCTGCACAAAAGAGGGTTGATTCATTATGCACTTCTGCCAAAAGTGTTTCAGAGTTATTGATTTATTCCACAAAATGTGCCATACTATAGTCACTGAAACCGTTCCCGACATCGTTCCCATACAGTTTCAGAGAAAAAACCGTTTTCGACAAAAAGAGAGGGGTCTCCCGGAATGCCGAATCTAACCATCAAAGACATCGCACGGTTGAGCGGCTGCTCGGTGAGCACCATTTCCCGGGTCATCAACGACCGGCCCGATGTGCGGCCCGAAACGAAGGAGAAGGTGCTTCAGGTGATGCGGGAGTCGGGCTTCGTGCCCAACACCAACGCCCGTCAGCTGAAGATCCAGCAGTCCCGCAGCCTCGTCTTCGTGGTCAAGGGCACCCGGAACCTCTTCTTTTCCGACTTTCTTGTCCAGCTGCAGCGGGCCGCGACCCTCTACGGGTACAACGGCATCGTCTCCTATCTGGACGAGAACGCCAACGAGATCGACGCCGCCGAAAAGATCCTCCGGGAGATCAAGCCGAAGGGGATGATCTTCCTCGGCGGCAGTGTGGCGAACTTCCGGCAGGGCTTCTCGAACATCACGGTGCCCTCGGTGCTGGCCACGCTGGTGTCCGACGAGCTGGACTTCCCGAACCTCTCGATGGTGGGAGTGGACGACCGGGCTGCGGCCCGCACGGCCGTCTCCCACCTCCTCGCACAGGGACACCGGAAGATCGCCGTGCTGGGTGGCCCGGCCACCAGCTACCCCAGCCGGATGCGCCGCCTCGGCGCACAGGAGGCGATGGAGGACGCCGGGCTGGCCTTCGACGACCGGCTCTATGGCCTGTCAAACTACGATTTTGAGTCCGCCTATCACGCCATGAACAGTCTGCTGGCCCGCCGGGCCGAGTTCACTGCCCTGTTCGCCATGAGCGACGTCATCGCTTTCGGTGCCATCCGGGCGCTGGTAAGCGCCGGGCTTCGGGTACCGGAAGATGTCTCGGTCATCGGCTTCGACGGCATCACGATGTCCCGCTACTGCGTGCCGGTGATGACCACCATCGTCCAGCCCAGCGAGCAGATCGCCCTCCAGAGCGTCGAGCTGCTGATGCGGCAGATCGAGCATGGTGCCCCGGCCCAGAAGATCACGCTCCAGCCTGAACTTCAATTCGGCGAGAGCGTCCGGGCCATCTGAGTTATTTCGTCTCATTTCCGCCGCGGGGCGGAATGTATATATCACATGATGAAGAAGGAGAACAATTATGAAAAAGATGATCTCTCGTCGTAACTTCCTGAAGGCCGCTGGCGTTTCTGCCGCTGCTCTGGGTCTGGCTGCCTGCGGCGGCTCTTCTAGCAGCACTGCTGGCTCCACGGCCAGTTCCACCGCCGCCTCTGCCGCTCCCACTGCTTCCGGTAAGGTCTACTACCTGAACTTCAAGCCGGAGCAGGATCAGGATTGGCAGGATCTGGCCGCTGAGTACACCAAGGAGACCGGCGTGCCTGTCACCGTCGTGACCGCAGCTTCCGGCCAGTACGAGACCACCCTGATGAGCGAGATGGAGAAGAGCGAAGCTCCTACCCTGTTCCAGGTCAACGGCCCTGTGGGTCTGGCAAACTGGAAGGATTACTGCTACGACCTGTCCGGCAGCCAGCTGTACGGTGAGCTGACCAGCGACTCCTTCGCCCTGAAGGACGGCGACGCCGTCACCAGCATCGCCTACGTCATCGAGACCTACGGCATCATCTACAACAAGGAGCTGCTGACTGCCGCCGGTTACACGCAGGACGACATCAAGGGCTTCGCTGACCTGAAGAAGGTCGCCGACGACATTCAGGCCCGCAAGGCTGAGCTGGGCGTCGATGGTGCATTCACCTCCGCCGGTATGGATGGCTCTTCCGACTGGCGCTTCAAGACCCATCTGGCAAACCTGCCCATCTACTACGAGTACAAGGCTGACGGCATCGGCTCCACCGACGCCATCAAGGGCACCTACCTCGACAACTACAAGCAGATCTGGGATCTGTACATCACCGACTCCACCTGCGACCCCAAGCTGCTGGCTTCCAAGACCGGCAACGACGCTGTTGCTGAGTTCGTGGGCAAGAAGGCCGTCTTCTATCAGAACGGCACCTGGGCTTACAATGACGTGAAGGATCTGGGCGACGACAACCTCGGTATGCTGCCCATCTACATCGGCGTTGAGGGCGAGGAGAACCAGGGCCTGTGCACCGGTTCCGAGAACTTCTGGTGTGTCAACAACACCTCTTCTGAGGAAGATATTCAGGCCACTCTGGACTTCCTGTACTGGTGTGTCACCTCTGAGGCCGGCACCAGCGCGATGGCTGACAAGATGGGCTTCGTCATCCCCTTCAAGAAGGCTAAGGACTCCACCAACCCCCTGATCACCATTGCAAACCAGTATGTGGCCGACGGCAAGACCAGTGTGGACTGGTGCTTCTCCACCATGCCTTCCGAGGAGTGGAAGAATGGCGTCGGCTCCGCTTTGACCGCTTACGCCGCAGGCACCGGCGACTGGAATGCTGTCGTCACTGCCTTCGTGGATGGCTGGGCCAAGGAGTACAAGCTGGCCAACGGCTAAGCACTCTCTTTCTTCCGCAACAGTTTGACTAACGGGGGCGGGCGATCGGTTCGCCCGCCCCCTTCTTTTTCGGGAGGTATATCATGCAAAAGGCCATCAGCAAATACTGGCCGGTGTTCGTCCTGCCCACCCTGCTGGCGTTCATCATCGGCTTCATCTGGCCCTTCATCTGGGGCGTCTACCTGTCCTTCCAGCGGTTTACCACCGTCAGCAAGACCACCTTCGTGGGCTTGCAGAACTACTTCAGCGTCTTCTCGGACTCCACCTTCCTTCACGCCTTCGGCTTCACGGCGGCGTTCACCGTGGTGTCCACCGTCCTCATCAACGTCTGCGCATTCGCCATCGCACTGGTGCTCACCCGGGGCATCCGGGGCACCAACCTCTTCCGCACCGTCTACTTCATGCCGAACCTCATCGGCGGCATCCTGCTGGGCTACATCTGGCAGATCCTGCTGAACGGCGTGCTGGCCAACCTCCAGAAGCCCCTGCTGGCGCTGGACGCCAAGGCGGGCTTCGTGGGTCTGGTCATCCTGATGTGCTGGCAGCAGATCGGCTACATGATGATCATCTACGTCGCGGGCCTGCAGAGCGTCCCCGGCGACCTCATCGAGGCAGCCAAGATCGACGGTGCCAACGACCGTGAGATCCTCTTCAAGATCAAGATCCCGATGGTCATGCCCAGCGTCACCATCTGCACCTTCCTTACCCTGACCAACAGCTTCAAGCTCTTCGACCAGAACGTGGCTCTGACCGCCGGTGAGCCTGCAAACGCCAGTGAGATGCTGGCCCTGAACATCTACAACACCTTCTACGGCCGCTCCGGCGCTCAGTGGAAGGGCATCGGTCAGGCAAAGGCCGTGGTATTCTTCCTCGTCGTCGTGGTCATCTCGCTCATCCAGCTTAAATTTACCCGCTCCAAGGAGGTGCAGCAGTAATGCCGAAAGAGAAAAAAATGTGGGACAACGTCCTCACCGTCATCATGAGCCTGCTGTGCCTGCTCTGGATCTACCCCATCGTCCTTATCCTGCTGAACAGCCTGAAGAAGGAGGGCACCTTCACCACCTCCACGGTCTTTAAGCTGCCCACTGCGGAGACCTTCGCAGGCCTGTCCAACTACATCTACGGCGTCACCAAGATGGGCTTCCTGTCCAGCCTCGGCTACAGCCTCGTCATCACCGTGTCCAGCGTGGCCCTCATCCTGCTGTGCTGCTCCATGACCGGCTGGTATCTCACCCGCGTGAACAACAAGCTCAGCAAGTTCATGAACCTGCTCATCGTCTTCTCGATGGTCGTCCCCTTCCAGATGGTCATGTTCACCCTTTCCAAGACCGCTGATACCCTCAATCTGAACACCCCGTGGAACATCTGCATCATCTATCTGGGCTTCGGTGCCGGTCTGGCCGTCTTCATGTTCACCGGCTTCATGAAGAGCGTCCCCATGGAGATCGAGGAAGCCGCCATGATCGACGGCTGCAACCCCATCCAGATCTTCTTCAAGGTCGTCTTCCCCATCCTCAAGCCCACCATGATCTCCACCGCCATCCTTGAGACGATGTGGGTCTGGAACGACTACCTGCTGCCCACGCTGGTGCTGGACATCAAGAAGTACCGCACCATCCCCATGGCCATCCAGTACTTCCGCGGCGGCTATGGCCGCGTGGAGCTGGCTCCCATGATGGCCTGCATCATCATCGCCATCATCCCCATCATCATCCTTTACATGACCTGCCAGAAGTACATCATCGAGGGTGTCGTGGCAGGTGCAGTCAAGGGCTAAGACAAGGAGGTTTCATCCATGCGTGCGAGCGGCATTCTGATGCCCGTCTTCAGCCTGCCGGGGCCTTACGGCATCGGCACGCTGGGAGGCGAAGCCTTCGCCTTTGTCGATTTCCTTGCGGCTGCAAAGCAGACCTACTGGCAGATCTTACCCATCGGCCCCACAGGCTACGGGGACAGCCCCTACCAGAGCTTCTCTGCCTTTGCAGGCAACCCCTACTTCATTGATTACCGGCTGCTGGCAGCAGATGGTCTGCTGACGGAGGACGAGCTTCCCTCCCCTCAGCCCGCAGAGCGCATCGATTATGGCGCGCTCTACCAGCAGCGGCCCGTCGTCCTTCGCAAGGCGGCGAAGCGTCTGCTGGCGGCCCCCACTCCGGCCTACAAGGCCTTCTGCGAGGCCCAGAGCGACTGGCTTGAGGACTATGCCCTCTTCATGGCCGTCAAGGCCGAGCAGCAGCAGGCCGGACTTTCCGACTGGCCCGATGACCTGCGCACCCGGGAGCCTGCGGCTCTCGCCGCCGCCAAGGCGCGGCTGGCCGCTGAGGTGAACTACCACAAGGCCGTGCAGTTCTTCTTCTACACCCAGTGGAATGCCCTCAAGGCCTACGCCAACGGCCACGGCATCCAGCTGGTGGGCGACATCCCCATCTACGTCAGCCCGGACTCCAGCGACCTCTGGACACGTCCGGAATTGTTCCAGACCGATGGAGCCGTCCATCTGACCAATGTGGCCGGGTGCCCGCCCGACGCCTTTGCCGCCGACGGCCAGCTCTGGGGCAACCCGCTCTACGACTGGCCCCGCCATGAGGCCGAGGACTTCCGCTGGTGGAAACGGCGTATCAAGCACGCCACCTCCATCTACGATGTCGTCCGCATCGACCATTTCCGGGGCTTCGAGAGCTATTATTCCATCCCCGCCGGGAATAAGACCGCTGCGGGCGGCCACTGGGAGAAGGGGCCTGACCGGGCCTTCATCGACGCCATGCACAAGGCGCTGGGCGAAGGCGGCATCATCGCCGAGGACCTCGGCTACCTTACCCCCGAGGTCAAGACCATGCTGGCCGCCAGCGGCTACCCGGGCATGAAGATCATGCAGTTCGCCTTCGACAGCCGCGAGCCGGGCAACTATCTGCCCTACACCTACCCCCGCAACAGCGTGGTCTACACCGGCACCCACGACAACGTGACCACCGAGGGCTGGCGTCAGAGCGCCAGCCCCGAGGACGTGGCCTACGCCTGCCGTTACCTGCGCTGTACACCGGAAGACCTCACCGAAGCCATGATCTGCGCCTGCCTCTCCTGCGTGTCGGATATGGCCATCATCCCGCTGGCCGACTGGCTCCATCTGGACGCCGAGGCCCGCATCAATACCCCCAGTACGCAGGGTGCGAACTGGCAGTGGCGGCTCACCCAGCCGCTCACCCCAGCCCTCAGTGCCCACATCGCCGCGCTGACCGCGCTGTACCACCGCGTACCGGGCGAGGAACTCTGAGCTTTCCCCATTCTCCGCTTCATCCTGATAGCAGCAGCGCCCCGCCTGCCGCTCCCTTACCGGAACGCAGATGGGGCGCTGCTGTTTTCTGTGTTTTCAGCGAAATTTTAACACAACATTTTTTCGGAGCCTTTACCGGGGCATCTTCTTTATATTTTAGCGTTTTTCCGTCTGTTTCACTTGATTTTTATGCTTTGGTGTCCCAAATCCCGTTCCGATTCTGTTTCTGCGCTCTCTTGTTGTTTTTCGGCAGTTATGCTATAATCCAAATAGTTTAGTCTCCGTCTCCGGCGGAGCGTATGTGTGAAAGGAGCATTCCCCCTATGGAACTTACATATCAGAGTCCGATGATGCCGGCTGCTTATGCCGTCATCTCTGCCGACGAGATGACCTACATCGACGGCGGTGCCCTTCAGATCGGTTCTTACCTCATCGAATTTCACCCCGAGAACCTTCTCACTGCCGCTGTGAACTTCACGGTCAACTTCGCCCAGCTGATGGGCAAGGCTGCCCTTACGGCGGCCGTGGGCGGCCTGCTTCTGATGCACGAGGACGGCCTGACCCTGTCCCAGTCCGTCTCCTATTACTGGGACGGCCAGAGCAAGGCCGGTAAGGTCGGCACCGTGGTCGTCGGCGGTCTCGCAGGCTGGTACGGCGTCCTCAAGGGCATCCAGATCTATAACACGGCAAAGTCCCTCTACATCGAGCTGAAGAACGCTTACGAGCAGACCAAGGCCAACCGCGCGGCGGCACAGGCCGGCGTTCTGGCGGCTGCATAAGCGCTTCTGCCTGACCCGATGGAGCGATAGAAAGGAGTCGTTGTATGAAACGTATCCAGATGCCTTCTTCCTATGCTGTTGTGACGGAAGAAGAAAAGGAGCTTCTGGGCGGCGGCGGAGCCTTCCGCGACGCTTGGGACTCATTTACGGACCACCTCCGCCTCAATGATTTCTTCTTTAGAGGCGGGCTGCTGTCCCTTTCCATTTCGTTCATCCCGATGCTGCTGTTCAATGTGGTCAAAGCCGGATTCCACGTGGCAGAAAACGTCCACACCTTCCTGTTCGGCGGCCCCAGCAAGGCAGCGACGGACATCGAGAACTACAGAAATGATATGCACGCTCTGCACGAGGACATGAAAGCCCAGCGCCTGTGAGCTTTCCCCAAACGAAACGATGCCCTGCGGCGGTGGGTCTCCACCATGCCGCAGGGCATTTTCTTTGTGTTCACAGGACCTGCATCGCCCCCTGCTCCCGCAGACAGAGCAGATAGCAGCAGCCCGGGCCGAAGATGGATTCCATTGCGGCACAGTAGCGCTCCACCAGTGCATCCGGCACAAAGGCCTGTATCGTCCCGGCAAAGCCGCCGCCCTGCATCCGCCATGCGCCCCCGCTCCCTGCGAGGATGCTCTGGCTGAGAGCCAGCGCCGCCGACAGGCCCTGATATTGGGGCGAGGCGGCGCAGTAGACGTTCTGACAGAGTTCAAAGGAGGAGTGGCCGCTCGCCTCCACCAGCCGGACAAAGGCGGCGAAGTCCCCCGCCGTGAGCGCTTCTCTTTGGGCAAGGGTTCGGGCGTTCTCCTCAAAATAGTGGATGGCCCGCAGCACGGCGCGGTCGCCGCAGCACGCCCGCAGCCGGGGCAGCTCCTGCCAGAAGCGGGCCTCGCTGACCTCGCCCAGCACCTTTCCGCCCAGACAGGCCGCCACTGCCTCCATCTCCTTCCGGATGGCCGCGAACTCGCCGGTCAGCTCACTGTGGCTGGCCCGGGTGTCGGTGACGCAGAGGGTCATCCCCTCCGGCAGGACACCGTCGGCGTGGATTTTCTCGATCTTCGGCGCAGCCGGGTCGGCAAAATCGGCAAAGAGCACACCGCCCACGGCGCTGGTCAGCTGGTCCAGCAGGCCGCTGGGCTTTCCGAAATAGGCATTCTCCGCAAACTGGCAGATCCGGGCCAGCGCCGGGGCATCAAGGCCGCAGCCATACTCCGTGTTGAGGATGACCGCCATCCCCATCTCAAAGGCCGCCGAGCTGGAAAGCCCCGAGCCGCGGAGCACATCGCTGGCTGTGTAGGCATCGAAGCCGCCGATGCCGAACCCCTTGGTGCGGAGGCCATCGGCGATGCCCCGGATGAGGCTTGCCGAGTGGGTGCTTTCGCCCTGCTGCGGCTCGGCCTCGGTCAGGTCGATGACGTCCAGTTTGTTGAAGCCCCGGGATTTGACCCGGATGAAGCCGTCCTCGTTCCGGGACGCCACCGCCACGAGGTCAAGGGTGACAGCGCCCGCAAGGCCGTAGCCGTGCTGGTGGTCGGTGTGGTTGCCGCCCAGCTCGGTGCGCCCAGGGGCAGAATAGACCTGCACCTGCCGCCCCGGCCCATAGTAAAGTTCGAACTGGTCGAGTGCCGCGCAGTAGCGGCTGCGCTGACGGTCAAGCACGCTCTTGCTACCGCCGTAGAGCGCGGCCAGCGCGGCGTCCCGCTTTCCCGCTGCGATCTCGTCTCTGAGCTGTCTGCTGGTTGCCATCCAGAACCCCTCCCCTGCGCTCTCTGAGATGTTCGGTTTGTTACCGCTATTGTAATGCATCCGGTGCCATTTTGCAATTTCAACCCGCAAAAAAAGTAATTTTTGGTGTCCAGCCCAAAGAATAAGATGTACTTTTGTTGAATTTGCAGGGGCAAATGTGGTATACTTTGGCTATAGAGCCAACAGGCAGGAGGGAACCGCAATGGCAGACGTCTATAAACAGTCCTTCAAACAGAATTACACCAACAACATCGAGCTGTCTATCTTCAACTGCGGTCTGGAGCGCTGCGCTCCGGGGCAGACATGGGGACCCGGCATCCGGGACCACTACCTCATCCATCTGGTCGTCTCCGGCAAGGGGGTATTCGAGGTCGGCGGGCGCACCTACGAGGTGACGCCGGGCGATCTGTTCTTCGCTCGCCCCAGCCAGCTCATCCGCTATACGGCCGACGAGACCCAGCCCTGGGAGTACAGCTGGGTCGGCTTCAACGGAGCCTGCGCCCATAAGCTGGCCGCGCAGCTGCCCTTTACGGACACTGCCCCCGTCCACCATACGCAGGACCTTGAGGGGATGCGGGCTGCCCTGAGCAGCATCTACTCCTCTCGCGGATTGCAGCCGCAGGATGAGGCCGCAATGGTGGGCTACCTCTACCTGTTCATCTCCGCCCTGATGCGGGAGACCAGCGAGAGCCGCCCCCACAGCACCTCTTCCTCCAGCCAGTACGTCCTGAACGCCATCAAGTACATCCAGTTCAACTACTCCCACGACATCTCCATCGACGACGTCGCCAAGAGCGTCGGCGTCTCCCGCAGCCACCTCTACCGGGTGTTCATGCTCAACGTGGGCAAAAGCCCCATTGATTACCTGACCGAATACCGGGTCAACGAGGCCTGCAAGCTGCTGCGGGGCGGCACCCTGTCCATCGCCGAGGTGGCGGCGTCCGTGGGCTTCCTCGACCAGTTCTATTTTTCGCGGGTGTTCAAGCGCGCCAAGGGTGTGCCGCCCAGCAAGTATATGACCTCGCAGGCTGACGCAGACGTCCAGCCCGCCCCTGACGAGACATAAGGAGAAATTCATCCATGCCCTTACAAAAAAATCAGCTTCTCACCCTGCGCATCGAGCGTCTTTCCAACGATGGCAGCGGCGTGGCCCACTCGTCGGAGGGCGAGGCCGTCTTTGTCCCGGGCACTGCCCCCGGCGACGAGGCGCAGGTGCGCATCGTCAAGGACTGCGGCCGGTACGCCTTCGGCATTCTGGACAAGCTGCTCACCCCTTCGCCGGACCGCATCCCGGTGGACTGCGCGGTAGCCGGCCCCTGCGGCGGCTGCAGCCTGCGGCATCTGGATTATGCTGCCGAACTGCGTGCCAAGCAGGAGAGCGTCGCCGACGCCTTCCGCCGCATCGGCGGGCTGGATGTGCCTGTGCTGGACGCCCTCCCCTCCCCTGAGGTAGACCGCTACCGCAACAAAGTCCAGTTCCCGGTGGGCCGCGATAAGGACGGCGCACCCTGCATCGGTTTTTACGCCGGGCACACCCACCGCATCGTCCCCTGCCCCGACTGCAAGCTGCAGCCCGGCGTCCTGAACGACATCGGCAACACTCTCTGCGCCTTCTTCGCTGCCCACGGCATCCAGCCCTATGACGAAGAGCGCGGCAAGGGCCTCGTGCGGCACATCTTCCTGCGCCGGGGCGCACACAGCGGCCAGATCATGGTCTGCCTCGTCTGCACCCGCCCGAAGCTCCCCCACAGCGATGAGTTGGTAGCTCTGCTCCGGGAAAAGTTCCGCGATATTGCCACCATCCTCATCAATGTCAACGCCAAAAAGACTAATGTCATCCTCGGTGAGGAGAGCGTGACCCTCTATGGCCCGGGCTGCATCGAGGACACCCTCTGCGGCGTGCCCGTCCGCCTCGGCCCCCTCTCCTTCTATCAGGTCAACACGCTGGCTGCCGAGCGCCTCTACGGCGTCGCCGCCGAATACGCCCAGCTTGAGCCGGACGATGTCCTGCTCGACCTCTACTGCGGCATGGGCACCATCGGCCTCTCGATGGCCGGCCACTGCCGTGAGCTGATCGGCGTGGAGATCATTCCCGAGGCCATCGACAGTGCCAAGGCCAATGCCGCCCGGATGGGCGATGCCGTCGCCGCCAAGAGCCGCTTCTTCTGTGCCGATGCCGGCGAGGCCGCTGCCCGCCTCGCCGCCGAGGGCCTGCGGCCTGACGTCATTATACTCGACCCGCCCCGCAAGGGCTGCGATGAGACGACCCTTTCCGCCGTCGTCCAGATGTCCCCCCGCCGGGTGGTCTACGTCAGCTGCAACCCCTCCACCGCCGCCCGCGACGCCGCGTGGCTCGGACAGCATGGGTATCGCGCCGAGAAGGTGCAGCCCGTGGATCTGTTTCCGCGAACGAAGCATGTGGAATGTGTAGTTGCACTTTCCAAGGGTGAGATCGACTCCAAAAAAGTCCGTGTAGAGTTCTCCTTGGAGGGCATGGACACTTCAGGATTGCAGAAGGGTGCGACCTATCCTGAAATCAAAGCCCGCGTGTTGGAACAAACTGGGCTGAAGGTATCTTCCCTGTATATCTCGCAGGTTAAGCAGAAATGCGGTCTGGAGGTACGAGAGAACCACCACAAGGCGAAGTCCGAAAATGTGAAGCAGCCTCAGTGTCCGAAGGAGAAAGAGGATGCGATTGTGGAGGCTCTGCGGCATTTTCAGATGATTTGATTTACAGTATGTCCGTCTGATTTTCAGACGGGCATTTTCTTTTGCCGGAATATGGTGTTTCCACTTTTATCGTGGTACAATAGATGTAAGAATCATTTTTCAGGAAAAGCATCCTGCTATCCGATTTATAGGACACCCATTGTTGTAAAATCAGGATGTCCACCTATCACAAAAACAAGGAGCAACGTATGCCAAACGATAAGATCACCGCCGTAGGTGCCAACATTGCCGAAAAAGCCGCCATGATCTGGAACGTGGCTGATATGCTGCGGGGGCCGTTCAAGCCCCACGAGTACGGTCTGGTCATTCTGCCCATGACCGTGGTGAAGCGATTCCACGACTGCCTGCTGCCCACCCATCAGGCAGTGCTGGACACCTACGAGAAGGTGAAAAAGCTGCAGGTCATCGACGGCTTTTTGCAGAAGGCCTCCGGTTACCAGTTCTATAACACCAGCCGGTTCACCTTCGAGACCCTGCTGGCAGACCCGGACAACATTGAGTCCAACTTCCGGGATTACCTGTCCGGTTTCTCTGCCAACGCACAGGATGTGCTGGCAAAGTTCGACTTTGACAACATCATCAAGCGGATGGTGGAAAGCAACACCCTCTACCTCGTTATCAAGGAGTTCGGCTCTGAGAAGGGCTATCTTGGCCCGGACAAGATCAGCGCCGTGGATTGCGGCTACATCTTCGAGGACCTGGTGCGGCGGTTCTCCGAGAGCTTTGGCGAGGAAGCCGGAGCCCACTTCACCAGCCGGGATATCATCTACCTGATGACCGACCTGCTGCTGTCTGAAGCCGATCTCGATACCAGCAGCATGACCGTTTACGATATGGCCATGGGAACCAGCCAGATGCTGAGCTGCATGGAGGAGCGCATCCACGAGCTGAACAGCGACATTGAGGTGACCTGCTTCGGGCAGGAGTTCAACCCCTCCACCTTTGCCATCGCCAAGGCGGACATGATGATCCGGGGCGGCGACCCCAACAATATGCGGTTCGGTGATACTCTGTCGGAAGATCAGTTCCCCGGGTTCACCTTCCAATACATCATCTCCAACCCGCCCTTCGGCATTGACTGGAAGCGGGAGCAGAAGGCGGTGGAAGCCGAAGCAGCCCGGGGCGAGATGGGGCGTTTTGCGCCCGGTCTGCCCAAGATCAGCGATGGTCAGCAGCTTTTTGTGCTGAACGGCCTTGCCAAGCTGGCAAACAAAGGCAAGATGGCCATTATCCAGAACGGCTCTCCCCTGTTCAGCGGCGACGCCGGCAGCGGGCCCAGCAACATCCGGCAGTATATTCTGGAAAACGACTGGCTGGACTGCATCATCCAGCTTTCCACCGATATGTTCATGAATACCGGCATCTCCACCTACATCTGGGTGCTCAGCAAGGATAAGCCCGCCCACCGTGCGGGCAAGGTGCAGCTTATTGACGCCAGCCACTGCTTTGAGCCACGCCGCAAGAGCATCGGCACCAAGCGCAACGACATCACCGATGCCTGCCGGGAGCTGATCGTCACCGCCTACGGCGAGTTTGCCAACGGCAAGGTGTACGGCGACAAAAACGGCATCTACTGCGAGAGCAAGGTGTTCGAGAGTGTGGAGTTCGGCTACAACAAGATCGTGGTGGAGCGTCCCCAGCGGGACGAGGCGGGCAACGTCATCCTGAAACGCGGCAAACCCGTGCCGGACACCAGCCTGCGGGACACCGAAAACGTGCCGCTGGTGCAGGATATTGACGCCTACTTTGCCCGGGAAGTTCTGCCCTACGCCCCCGACGCATGGATCGACCACAGCAAGACCAAGGTGGGCTACGAGATCCCCATGACCCGCTATTTCTACGAGTATCAGGCACCGGAAGCCGTGGAGGATATCGTGGCACGCATCACCGCACTGGAACAGGATATCTCCGCCGGGCTGGCAGAGCTGTTCCATAAGGAGGGCTGACCATGGCACGGAAAATGAAAGACAGCGGCATTGAATGGATTGGGGAGATTCCGGAGGAGTGGGAAATCGTTCCTGTTCGCTCATGTTTTGATGAAGTCAGGACAAAGAACACTGATGGTCAAGAGCAAAACGCCTTGCAGTTCAAATCCGGTAATATTATTAGTAAAACCAATTTCAATGCAAGCATGGATGATTACGTCGCAGATACCATTACCAATTACACTGTCGTCTTGCCCGATACTGTTATGATTAACGGCTTGAACCTCAACTATGATTTCAAGTCTCTGCGTGTTGCTTTGGTTAAGGAGAAGGGCGTAATAACTTCAGCCTATCTTGCAATTTTTCCAGATAGAAAAAAGATTTCCCCTCAGTATGCAACTTACCTTTTCAAAGGTTATGAAACCAAAATGGCTTTTCATAACATGGGTGCCGGCATTCGCAAAACATTGGGCTACAAAGAGTTCAAAAATCAACCGCTGTTATTGCCCAGCGAAAAAGAACAGAATAAAATCTCCGCATATTTGGATTCAAAATGTTCCCATATTGACATCATGCTTTCTAAAATTCGCTCCAGCATTGAGGAATACAAAAAGCTCAAGCAGACTGTTATTACGCAGGCTGTTACCAAAGGCATACGTGGTGAGCGTGAGATGAAGGATAGCGGGGTTGAGTGGATTGGGGAGATTCCGAAAGAGTGGGTTATTCAAAAAATCAAGTCGATTTCTTCGCGTATCAATGTTGGTGTCGTTATACGTCCTTCTGAATATTTTGACGAAAACGGAACTGTTCCATTTTTACGCGGCATAAACGTAAAAGAATACCTTATCTCTTCAGATAACATGGTCTATATCAATGAATCCAGCAATCGTATTCTTTCAAAATCACAAGTCCATACAGATGACATTCTAATAGTTCGTGATGGAAGCATTGGTACTTCCTGCGTTGTTCCGGCAGAATTTGATGGTGCAAATGTAGTTTCCATGGTTATTGCCACCCCTTCGATTAGCTGTGATTCTCGTTTCATCTGCTACTCTTTGAATTCTGATGTTGGCAAGACACAATTTACTTTAACAAAAATTGGTTCAGCGTTAACACATACAAGCATTAGTGCCGTTTCGGATATTATTGTTGCCGTTCCATCTTGCGCAGAACAAAAAGAAATCGCCGACTATCTTGACGCCAAGTGCGTTGAGATTGACGGGTTGATTGCAAAGAAAGAGCAGCTGGTAAAAGAACTGGAAAGCTATAAGAAAAGTTTGATTTATGAGGTTGTAACGGGGAAACGGGAGGTGTAAACTTATGAAAGATAGTGAATCTCCAAGAAGCGGAATCCTAGATTGTGAAAACGGCTCTGCTTCATTTTATTGTAATGATTTCAACTTTTATATCATGAACAATTTTATCAAACGAGAAGATACTTACTATCCACAAGATACCTTTTCTCTAAAGACTGACAATCAGTTTATTCACGGATTGACACATGATGGACAAAGTATCGCTATTTTTGTCGGCGATACTAATACTTCTTCACTCACATCAGTTTTTGAGCTGCAAACATCCGCATATCTCGTTCAATGTTCTAATCGAACTGATTGTAATTGGGACTCCTTTGATAGTATCGAATTTCGCGGTGGAGTATTAAATAATTTATTTTCCTATCGCAACATTTCAGTAACTTATATTCCTGGAGGCTATACCGTCAAAGATGATGACTATATGCTAAGCGATTCAATAGGCACACCCTACGGAAATATTGAAGTAGACATCGGTTGGTATACTGCTCATAATGTAAATCCGAAAGAACTTACAGCCAGTCAAAACACCGCCTATATGCGTTTCATTTTTGAAAAACCTCTTTCGCTGGAAGATGTTTTCAAAAACATCGAAACTGCTCGTTCTCTCGTCAAATTCATGTCTTATAGAGATAATGTCGAATTTAATTCAATCAATCTTCAAAAGCGTTATATGCTAGATACTCCAGATGGGCCAATTGAAGATTTTTATAATGATGAACAAGTTATCATTCGGAATAATTTTGCTCCATCTCAAAAGCGACCTGTAGATTCAATTTGTTATGATGACCTAGGTA